>JAJYTL010000273.1 GCA_021793055.1 Pseudomonadota bacterium | reverse complement strand
GCGCGCGCGTCAAAGCCGTGTGGGGGTGCCGTCGCAAAACGGCTTTGAGGCCGAGGACTTGCAGCCGCAGAAATATACCGTCTTGGTGGCGTCCGCCTGGAATTTCACCGGTGCCATGCCGACTTGCTTATGGGCGCCGTCGCAGAACGGCTGCTTCTCGCTGCGCCCGCAAGAGCACCAGAAATAAGTCTTGCCGCTTTCGACCTCGATGGCATAGGGCGCCTTCTGGGCGACCACCGGTTCCGCCATCCGCTCGCTCCTTCTTGTTTCCGCGCAACGTCTGTACAAGCGGCCTCGGCTTGTACTAGCTTGGTGCGGTCGATTTGACACGGACGACCTCGCCGAGCCCAGTCGGGAGGATCGCCTTTCGGTTCCGGTTCGGCACCGAACCCGGGCCGGGATATTACGGAAGCGATGGCGAAATCACAAGCTCGGCCAAGGTCGCGTTCTCGCTCGGAGAAAGGACGCGCGGCGCGCTTATGACGGTATCGGCGACCAGACCGGCGCTCACGCTGCTGCTGCCCTTTCCGCGCGGTTTCTGCGCCGGCGTCGTGCGCGCGATCGACATCGTCGAGACCGCGCTCAGGAAGTTCGGTCCGCCGATCTACGTTCGCCACGAGATCGTGCACAATTCCTTTGTCGTCCGCTCGCTGGCCGAAAGGGGCGCGATCTTCGTCGACGACCTTGACGAGGTGCCGGCCGGCGCGCGGGTGGTGTTCTCGGCCCACGGGGTGCCGAAATCGGTGCCGGCGGCGGCGGCGGACCGCGACCTCCTCACGCTCGACGCCACCTGCCCGCTGGTCTCGAAGGTGCATCGCGAGGTCGTGCGGAGCCACGAGAACGGCTTCCAGGTCGTCCTCATCGGCCATGCCGGCCATCCGGAGGTCGCCGGCACCACGGGCCAGTTGCCGCCCGGCACGGTGCTTGTGGTCGAGAGCGCCGCCGACGTCGCGGCGCTCGCCGTCGCGGACCCGGCGAAGCTCGCCTACGTGACGCAGACGACGCTCGCCGCCGACAACACCGCCGAGATCGTCGCCGCCCTGACGGCGCGCTTCCCGGCGATTCGCGGCCCGCAGAAAAACGACATCTGCTATGCCACCAGCAACCGGCAGGAGGCCGTCAAGGCCATCGCCGGCCGCGCCGACGTGATCATGGTCGTGGGCTCGGCCAATTCGTCGAATTCCCGCCGCCTCGTCGAGGTGGCGAAGAAAGCCGGCTGTGCCCGCGCCTTTCTGGTGCCGAGCGCAAAGGGCATCGACTGGCGCTGGCTCGATGGCGCCAAGGCGGTCGGCGTCAGCGCCGGCGCCTCGGCGCCCGAGATTCTGGTCCAGGAGATCGTCGCCGCCTTCCGCGCGCGTTTCCGCCTCGTCGTCGAAGACGTCGTGTCGACGATCGAGGACGTGCGCTTCAACCTGCCGCAAATCCTCCGCACCTGAACGCATTGTCCCGCAGGAGAGCCCATGGCCGTCTATACCGAGATCGGCGACGTCGAACTCGCCGCTTTCGTCGCCCAATACGACATTGGCCGCGTGCTCTCGTGCAAGGGCATCGCCGAGGGCGTGGAAAATTCCAACTACCTGCTTCAGACCGAGCGCGGCAGCTTCATCCTGACGCTGTACGAGAAGCGCGTACGCGAGGCCGATCTGCCGTTCTTCCTTAGCCTCATGGACCACCTCGCCGCGCGCCGCATCCCCTGCCCGACGCCGGTGCACGGCCGCGACGGGCTCGCCCTGCGCCGGCTTGCCAGCCGGCCGGCGGCGATCGTCTGCTTCCTGAACGGGGTCTGGATCCGCCGCCCGCGCGCCGAGCATTGCGCCCAGGTCGGCCGCGCCCTGGCCGAAATGCATCTCGCCGGTGCGGATTTCGCCATGTTCCGCGCCAACGACCTCTCGCTTGAGGGATGGGACCGACTGCTGCAGGCCTGCCTTGCCGAGGCCGGCACGGTAAAGCCCGAACTCGGCCCCGACCTCGCGGCCGAACTCGCGGCCTTGAAACAGGCCTGGCCGCGCGAGCTGCCGAGCGGCGTCATCCATGCCGACCTCTTCCCCGACAACGTGTTCTTCGTCGGCGATAAATTCAGCGGCCTGATCGACTTCTATTTCGCCTGCAACGACTTCTTCGCCTATGACGTGGCGGTCTGTCTTAACGCCTGGTGCTTCGAGAGCGACGGAGCCTTCAACGTCACCAAGGCGCGCGCGCTTTTGCAAGGCTACGGCAAGATCCGCCCGCTGACCGACGACGAGGCCCGGCATCTGCCGCTGTTGGCGCGCGGCGCGGCGCTCCGCTTTCTCCTGACCCGGCTCTACGACTGGCTGAACCAGGTCCCGGGCGCCCTGGTCAAGCCGAAGGACCCGCTGGAATATCTGCGCAAGTTGAACTTCCACCGCGCGGCGACGGCGCCGAGCGCCTACGGACTGGATTAACCACGATGCAACGGGGTCGGAACCGAGGATGAGCGACGAAAAGGTGGTGGAGATCTACAGCGACGGCGCCTGCTCCGGCAATCCGGGGCCGGGCGGTTGGGGCGCACTGGTGCGCTGGAACGGGCACGAGAAGGAAATCTCCGGCGGCGAGTCCGGCACCACCAACAACCGCATGGAGCTCACCGCGGCGATCGAGGCGCTCGCCATGCTGACGCGGCCCTGCCACGTCCGCCTCTACACCGACAGCCAATACGTGAAGGACGGCATCACCCAGTGGATTCACAACTGGAAGAAGCGCGGCTGGAAGACCGCCGACCGCAAGCCGGTGAAGAACGTCGATCTGTGGCAGGCCCTGGACGCGGCGCTCGCGCGCCACAAGGTGGAATTCTTCTGGGTGCGCGGCCATGCCGGACACCCCGAGAACGAACGCGCCGACGCCCTTGCCCGCGCCGGGCTCGAGGCGGCACGGCGCTAGAACCGCCCCCGATCGAACGAAGCCGTTCACCGGGGGCGGCCCGATAGCGGGTACGCCTTAAAGCTGGCGCAGCAGCGCTTCGGCGCTGGAAACCTCGAACGCGCCGGGCTGTTCGACGTTCAGCGCCTTGACCACGCCGTCCACGACCAACATCGAATAGCGCTGCGAGCGCTCGCCCATGCCGAATTTCGAGGCGTCCATGGTGAGGCCGAGCTTGCGCGTGTAATCGGCGGTGCCGTCCGCCAGCATGTCGACCTTGCCGTCGACGCTCTGCGCCTTGCCCCAGGCGCCCATCACGAAGGCGTCGTTGACCGAGAGGCAGGCGATCTTGTCGACGCCCTTCCCCTTCAGTTCCGCCGCATGCTGCACGAAGCCCGGCAGATGCTTGGCCGAGCAGGTCGGCGTGAAGGCGCCGGGCAGGGCGAACAGCGCCACCTTCTTGCCCTTGAAGTACTCCGCCGCCGCGATCTGCTGTGGACCGCTCTCGGTCATGGTCATCAGCGTGCCGTCGGGCATCTTGTCGCCTACTTTGATCGTCATGGTTCCTCCTCAAGCCCGGTTCGCACGCGAAAAGGCGATAGCCCCGCGTTCCCGGGCGGCATATGGCGTGGGAGGGCGAAGCTACCACCGCTGCGGCGCCGATGCCAGAAGTTTAGACTGGTTCCAGTCGTGGCGTGACAGCCCCGGTCCTTCTGCGCGCGGCGGCGGCGGCGAGGCAAGGCTTTCCGCCCCGGCGTTTTCGGTATAAGAGCTTGCCTGAACCGAGCAGCGAAACACGAAGCAGCGATAGAGAGCGGGCCATGGCCGGGCGGAACAAAGTCAAAGTGGCGATCCTGGGCGCCAGCGGATACACCGGCGCCGAGCTTCTCCGGCTGCTCGTTCGGCATCCCGAGGTCGAGATCGCGGCCTTGAGCGCCGACCGCCGCGCTGGCCAGCCGATCGAGGCGGTGTTCCCGCATCTCGGCGGGCTCGGCCTGCCGGCGCTGAAATCGATCGAGGAGATCGCCTGGGCCGGCATCGACGTCGCGTTCTGCGCGCTGCCGCACGGCACCACGCAGAGCATTGTCGCCGGCCTGCCGAAGCACCTCAAGGTGGTCGACCTCTCGGCCGATTTCCGGCTCGCGGATGTCGCGACCTACGCCGAATGGTACGGCCACGCCCATCAGGCGCCCGAGCTGCAAAAGGACGCGGTCTACGGCCTCACCGAGATCGCCCGCGCGGCGATCCGCTCGGCTCGGCTCGTCGCCTGCCCGGGCTGTTATCCGACTGCCTCGACGCTGCCGCTGGTGCCGCTGATCGCGGCCGATCAAATCGAGGCCGACGACGTCATCATCGACGCCAAGTCAGGGGTCAGCGGCGCCGGGCGCGGCTTGAAGGAAACCAGCCTCTTCGCCGAGGTTTCCGAGGGCTTCGAGGCCTACGGCATCGCCCGCCACCGGCATGGGCCGGAGATCGAGCAGACGCTCTCGCGCGCCGCCGGCCGCGCCGTCCGGGTCAATTTCACGCCCCATCTCGCGCCCATGAACCGCGGCATCCTGGCCACCATCTATCTACGCTTGAAGGGCGGCGCGACGGCCGAGGATCTGCGCGCAACTCTCGCCGAGCGCTACGCGGGCGAGCCCTTCGTCCGCGTGCTGCCGGCGGGCGCGGCGCCGGCGACGCGCCACGTCAGGGGCTCGAATCACTGCCTGATCGGCGTCTTCGCCGACCGCATCGCCGAACGGGCGATCGTGATCTCGGCGATCGACAATCTGGTCAAGGGCGCCTCGGGGCAGGCGGTGCAGAACATGAACCTGCTCTGCGGCCTGCCCGAGACCATGGCGCTGGAACAGGCGCCGTTGTTCCCCTAAGTCAGGATCCC
>JAJYTL010000272.1 GCA_021793055.1 Pseudomonadota bacterium | reverse complement strand
CAGTTCGGCCTTCGCGGCAGGGTCGATTTCGCCGCCGCGCGGCGCTGGTACGCCAAGGCGGCAGCGCAGCACGACGCCGAGGCGGCGGGCGCGCTCGGCTTCATGATGATCGCGGGCCAGGGCGGCCAACCCGACCCCAAGGCCGGCGTCGCCTGGCTGCGCCGCGCGGTCGCGGGCGGCGATGCCCTGGCCGAGGCCAATCTCGCGGTCATGCTCGATCTTGGCGTCGGCACCGCGCCAAACAAGGCGAAGGCGCTCGCCCTCGACCGCGACGCGGCGGCGAAGGGCATCGGCTTCGCCGCCTTTCGCCTCGGCGCGCGTTATGAAGATGGCAACGGCGTCGCCAAGAACTTGGCGGCGGCGCGGCGCTGGTACGCGCGCGGCGCGGCGCTCCGAGACCGCCACGCGGAAGCCGCCCTCGCGCGCTTCTTCGAAGACGGCATCAGCGGCCCGAAGAACGCGGCCAAGGCGATCGCGCTCTATCGCCAGGCGGCCGCCGCCGGCTCGCCGACGGCGGCGAACGCGCTCGGCCGCATCTATGCCGAAGGCCGCGGCGTGCCGCGCGACGACCAGGCTGCCGCCGCCTGGTATCGCCAGGCCGCGCAAGCCGGGCTCGCCACGGCGGAAGTCAATCTCGGCACGCTCTATGTCCATGGCACGGGCGTCGCCAAGGATCGCGACGCGGCGCGCGCCTGGTATCTAAAGGCGGCCCGGCAGCACTCGGCCAAGGCGGAATTCAATCTCGCCATGCTCGCCTTGAGCGCGGCGCCGGAGCGGCGCGATTACGCCGCCGCCAAGATGTGGCTCGACAAGGCGGCGGCGCATCGTCTCGCGGCGGCGAACGACGCGCTCGGGCGGCTGTGGGAAAAGGGCGAGGGCGTCCCCGTCGATGCCACCAAGGCGTTCGCGCTCTATCGTCTGGCCGCGCGCGCGCGCGATCCGCGCGGCGAGAACGACCTCGGCCGCGCCTTCATGAAAGGCATCGGCACCAAGCCCGACGCCGCCGCGGCGGTGCGCTGGTACGCGCGCGCGGCGGCGCAAGGCGACAGCGACGGCGAATACAATCTCGCCATGGCTTATGCGACGGGCCGCGGCACCGCCGCCGATCCGGCCACCGCCCGGCGCTGGATGCAAGCCGCGGCCGCAACCTTGCCGGAAGCGCAGTACCGCCTCGGGCTTTGGCAGTCGTTCGGCCAGTTCGGGCCGCGCGATACGCGCGCCGCCTTCGGCAATTTCCAGCGCGCCGCCGCCCAACACTACGTCGGCGCGGAGTTCCGCCTTGGCCTCGCCTACGATCAGGGCCAGGGCGTCGCCGCCGATCCGGCGGCGGCGGCGAAATGGTATCGGCGGGCTGCGATCGCCGGCAGCCGCAACGCCGCCTATGGCCTCGGCGCGCTTTACGACGACGGCCGCGGCGTCGCCCGCGATCGCGCGCGCGCCCTGCGCTGGTATCGCCGCGCCGCACGCGAGGGCCAGGTGCTCGCGATGTTCAATCTCGGCGATCTCTATCGCCAGGGCGAGGGCGCGCCGAAGGATCTGGCGCGCGCCTATTTCTGGTGGTGGCACGCGGCCGCGGCTGGCCTGCCGCCGGCCCGCCATAACCTGGCGTTGCTCGCGGCCGAGATGTCGCCGGCCGAGATCACCCGCGCCAAGGAACTCATCGCGACGCGCCCGCCGCCGCCGCGCTAGCGCACGAGAACATGGGGCATGATCTTACCCGGACAGTGGCGCCGCTTTTCGGGATCAAGCTCCTAGGGCTTGCGGCAGATCGCCCGCAGGGCGACGACGCGGCCCTCGGCGAGATTGCGCGCTACATTCGCCGCCATCGCCTTCGCCGTCTCGCCATGCAGCAGGCGAAGCCCGGAGACCACGGGCTTCGTATTCTCGGCGCGCCGCGTCGACCACTCGCGCGCGAGCGCGGTCATATCGTCGCGGCTTTCGACCACGAAGCCGGCGCCGTCGAGCAGTGCCACCAGCGCCGCCGGGGTGACGAGAAAGCTGGTGCGCGCGTCGGCAGCCCAGGGCACCGGATAATGCGGCGCGCCGCCCGGCCCCTGCAGCAGATCGTAGAGGCCGAAGCGCCCCCCGGGCTTGAGCACGCGGGCGATTTCGCCGTAGAGCTTCGCCTTGTCGGCGATGTTCATCGCAACGTGCTGGCTGTAGACAATATCGAAACTGGCGGCGGCGAAGGGCAGCGCCGTCGCGTCGCCGGGCCTGAAATCGACCTTGTCGCCGAAGCCCTGCTGTTCGGCGAGCAGGCGGGCGGCGGCGCAGAAATCGGCGCTCAAGTCGATGCCGCTGACATGGCAGCCGAAGCGGCCGGCGAAATAGCAGGCGCCGCCGCCAAGCCCACTGCCGACGTCGAGCACGCGGTCGGAGGCCTTGGGCGCGAGCGCCGCCGCAAGATCCTCGGTCGCGGCGCGGCCGCGCGTGTGGAGCTCGGCGACGGCGGCGAAATCTTCCGGGTCGAGCGGCGCGGTCGGCCGGCCGAGCGCGGCGAAAGCCGCCAGAATCGCCTGTCCCAACTGGTTCCGGCTGTAATGGCCGGCCACTTGCGCCGTCACGTCACCCATCGATTTGCTCCTTGCGCCGTTCGCTTCTCTCTTGGCAGATTAGCTCACGCTTTCCAATATAGTCTTCATATAGTCGTCATGGTCTTTCGTGACCGCAGCGCGTGACAGATAGAGGTCGATCGATGGCGAGCCGACGCGACTGGGCGTTTCCCGCCGAAAGCCAACCGAGACCGCAGGACATGCCCTTCGATCTCGATCAGGCGCTGGCCTCGGTGCTGGCGGTGCATACGCGGATTCCCTCCGACGCCTTCACCGCCGGCGTGCTCGGCACCGAACGCGAGGGCAACGGCGTCGTCATCGGCAAGGACGGGCTCGCGGTCACCATCGGCTATCTGATCACCGAGGCGGAATCGATCTGGCTCACCACCGGCGACGGCATCGCCGTTCCCGCCCACGCGGTCGCCTACGATCAGGCGACCGGCTTCGGCCTGGTGCAGGCGCTGGGCGAGCTGCCGGCGCCGCCGATCGAGATCGGCTCCGCCGAACGGCTGGAGCCCGGCGAAACCGTGATCTTTGCCGGCCACGGCGGGCGGCGCCACGCGCTGGTCGCCCAGGTGGTGGCGAAGCGCGAATTCGCCGGCTATTGGGAATACGTCCTCGACGAGGCGCTGTTTACCGCGCCGGCGCATCCCCACTGGGGCGGCGGCGCGGTGCTCGACCGCCATGGCCGGCTGATCGGCATCGGCTCACTGTTCCTGCGCGGCTCCGATTTCGGCGGCATCGAGAAGGAAGGCAAGGCGATTGACGGCAACATGGTGGTGCCGATCGATCTTCTGGAGCCGATCCTGCCGGACCTGTTGCGCTTCGGCCGCGTCAACCGGCCGGCGCGGCCCTGGCTCGGCCTCTATGTCGCGGAGACGCAGCCCGGCGCCGCTGTCGCCGGCCTCGCCGAGGACGGCCCGGCGGATCGCGCCGGGGTTCAGGTCGGCGACGTGATCCTGGAAGTGGGCGGCGAGCCGATCGGCGGTCTCGCCGATTTCTTCCGCAAGGCCTGGGCGCAGGGCGCGGCCGGGGTCGAGGTGCCGCTGACCCTGGTGCGCGAGGGCGAGGTGACGGAAATCCGCGTCCGCTCCGCCGACCGCGAATCCTTCTTCAAGAAACCGCGCCTGCATTAGGGCGATCCGATCGCAGTGGAACGTCGGCGCTGGCGGCACAATCCGGGGCGGCCCGGCGAGGAGAGGCTGGACCATGAGTAGCGCCGCGCTGCCGCAGGCGAAAAACCGCACCTTGGTTCCGGTTCTCGGCGCCATCAGCTTCTGCCATCTGCTCAACGACATGATGCAGTCGCTGCTGCCGGCGATCTATCCGATCCTGAAGGGCGGCTTCGATCTGTCCTTCGCCGAGATCGGCTTCCTCACCCTGACCTATCAGACGACGGCGTCGCTGTTTCAGCCCCTGGTCGGCAATTTCACCGACCGCCGGCCGCAGCCCTACAGCCTGCCCGTCGGCATGGTCGCCTCGCTGCTCGGCGTGCTCGCGCTGGCGCTGGCCAAGAGCTACGGCGCACTGCTGCTCGGCGCGGTGCTGCTCGGCGCCGGCTCGTCGATCTTTCATCCGGAATCGTCCCGCATCGCGCGCATCGCGTCCGGCGGGCGGCACGGCGTGGCGCAATCGCTGTTCCAGATCGGCGGCAATTTCGGCCAGGCCCTGGGGCCGCTGCTCGCCGCCTTTCTCATCCTGCCCTATGGCCGCGGCGCGCTCGGCATCGTCGCCTTAGGCGGGCTGGTCGGCGTCGCCATCCTGGCCGCGCTCGGCCGCTGGTATCAGCGCCAGGGCCACGCTCGCCCGCGGCCGCGGCAGAGCCTGCCGACGCCGGCGCTGAGCCAGGGCGAGGTGCGGCGCGCGCTCGTGGTGCTGGTGGCGCTGATCTTTTCCAAGTTCATCTACCTGTCCAGCATCACCTCCTATTACATCTTCTACCTGATGCAGCATTTCGGCCTGCCGACGCAGGCGGCGCAGGTCGATCTCTTCATCTTCCTGGCGGCGGCGGCGACCGGCATCATGGCCGGCGGCGTGATCGGCGACCGCATCGGGCGCAAGCGAGTGATCTGGGGCTCGATCCTCGGCGTGCTGCCCTTCACCCTCGCGCTGCCGCATGTCGGGCTCGCCGGCACCGTCACGCTCAGCATCGTGATCGGGCTCGTGCTCTCCTCGGCCTTTTCCGCCATCGTGGTCTACGGCCAGGAGTTGATGCCGGGCCGCGTCGGCATGAGATCGG
>JAJYTL010000271.1 GCA_021793055.1 Pseudomonadota bacterium | reverse complement strand
CCGGCAAGGCACCGCCGCCGCCCCGGCCGCGGCTGCCGTAACGTTCGGAAAAGGACAGGATGCTCGCCTACATCATCCGCCGTATCCTCCTCATGATTCCGACGCTGTTCGGGATCATGGTGATCAATTTCGCGATCGTGCAATTCGCGCCGGGTGGGCCGGTGGAGCAGCTGATCGCGAAGATCCAAGGCCAGGCCGGCGCGGCCACCTCGCGCTTCGGCGGGGGCGGCGGCGAAGTCGCCGGGTCGGCCGGCGCCATGACCGGCGCGCAGAGCTTCGATGAGGGCAACAGCTATCGCGGGGCGCAGGGACTCGATCCTGCTTTCATCAAGGAAATCCGCAAGATGTACGGCTTCGACAAGCCGGCCCCGGAGCGCTTTCTGATGATGATGCGGAACTATCTGGAATTCCATTTCGGCGACAGCTATTTCCAGGACCGGCCGGTGGTCGATCTGGTCGCCGAGCGCCTGCCAGTCTCGATTTCGCTCGGCCTCTGGACCACGCTCTTGGTCTATCTGATCTCGATTCCGCTCGGCATCGCCAAGGCGGTGCGCGACGGCTCCGCCTTCGACGTCTGGACCTCCGCCGCGGTGGTCGTCGGCTATGCCATCCCGGGCTTCATGTTCGCGGTTTTCCTGGTGGTGATTTTCGCCGGTGGCAGCTTCCTAGACTGGTTTCCGCTGCGTGGCCTGGTCTCTGAGCACTGGGCGACCTTCAGCTGGCCGCATCGCATCCTCGACTATTTCTGGCACATCGCGCTGCCAATCACCGCGCTGGTGATTTCGGGCTTCGCCAGCCTGACGCTCCTGTCCAAGAACTGCTTCCTCGACGAGATCAACAAGCAATACGTCATGACCGCGCGCGCCAAGGGCCTGAGCGAGCGGCGCGTCCTCTACGGCCACGTGTTCCGCAACGCGATGCTCCTGGTGGTCGCCGGCTTCCCCCGCGCCTTCCTCGAAATCCTCTTTACCGGCGCGCTCCTGATCGAGGTCATTTTCTCGCTCAACGGCCTCGGCCTGCTCGGCTTCCAGGCGGCGATCCAGCGCGACTATCCGGTGATCTTCGCGACCCTTTACGTCTATACGCTGCTCGGCCTCGTGCTCAATCTCATCGGCGACATCGCCTATACGTTGGTCGATCCGCGGATCGACTTCGAAACCCGAACGACGTGAGGCATCGGTGAGGATTCCGCCGCTTCGGATCGAATTCAGCGCATTGAGCCGACGCCGCTGGCGGAACTTCAAGGCCAATCGCCGCGGCTATTGGTCGCTGTGGATTTTCAGCGTCATCTTCGGCTTGAGCCTGTTCGCCGGCTTCATCGCCAACGACCGGCCGCTGGTCGTCCGTTATGACGGCCACTGGTATTTCCCGGTCCTCGTCTCCTATCCCGAGACCACCTTCGGCGGCGTCTTCAAGACCGAGGCCGACTACCGCGACCCTTATGTCGAAAACAAGATCGACGCCAAGGGCTGGATGATCTGGCCACTGGTGCCCTACAGCTACGACACGATCAATTTCAACGTGCGCGGCCCGGTCCCCTCGCCGCCCTCGGCGGAGGACTGGCTCGGCACCGACGATCAGGGCCGCGACGTCCTGGCGCGCCTGATCTACGGCTTCCGCATCTCGGTCCTGTTCGGTCTCACCCTCACCTTCTTCAGTTCGATCGTCGGCGTCGCCGCCGGCGCCGTGCAGGGCTATTTCGGCGGCCTGGTCGATCTGCTGTTCCAACGCTTCATGGAAATCTGGTCCGGACTGCCGACACTCTTCCTCCTCATCATCCTCTCTGCCGTGATCACGCCGAATTTCTGGTGGCTACTTGGCATCATGCTGCTGTTCAGCTGGATGGCGCTGGTCGGCGTGGTGCGGGCCGAATTCCTGCGCGCGCGCAATTTCGATTACGTGCGGGCGGCGCGCGCGCTCGGCGTCGGCAATGTCAAGATCATGGTGAAGCACCTGTTGCCCAACGCCATGGTAGCGACGCTGACGTTTTTGCCATTCATTCTGTCGAATTCGATCACCACGCTGACCTCGCTCGATTTCCTCGGCCTCGGCCTGCCGCCCGGCTCGCCCTCGCTCGGCGAGCTGCTCGCGGAAGGCAAATCCAATCTTCAGGCGCCCTGGCTCGGACTTACGGCCTTTCTCGCGCTCGCCATCGCCCTCACCCTTCTGGTGTTCATCGGCGAGGCCGCGCGCGATGCGTTCGATCCGCGAAAGACCCTACGATGACGGCCGCGGAGCCGCTCGTCGAAGTCGACGACCTCTCGGTCGCCTTCCGGAGCGATGGCGTCGAAAGCCTCGCCGTCGACGGCGTCTCGTTCAAGATCGCCCGAGGCGAGATTTTCGCCCTGGTCGGCGAATCGGGCTCGGGCAAGACGGTGACCGCACTGTCCATCCTGCAGCTTCTGCCCTATCCGCAGGCGCGCCATCCCAAGGGCTCGATTCGCGTCCTCGGGCGCGAAATGGTCGGCGCCAAGGAAGCGGTGCTGCGCGAGATGCGCGGCAACCGCGTCTCGATGGTGTTCCAGGAGCCGATGAATTCGCTCAACCCGCTTCATACCGTCGAGCGGCAGGTGAGCGAGGTGCTTTTCGTTCACAAGGGGCTGAGCCGGCCGGCGGCCCGCGCGCGCACCATCGAGCTGCTCACCCAGGTCGGCCTGCGCGACGCTGAAGGGCGGCTCCCGGCCTATCCGCATCAGCTCTCGGGCGGCGAGCGCCAGCGGGTGATGATCGCCATGGCGCTCGCAAACGAGCCCGACCTTCTCATCGCCGACGAACCGACCACCGCGCTCGACGTCACCATCCAGGCTCAGCTCCTGGCTCTGCTGAAGAACCTTCAGCGGCGCTCGAACATGGCGCTCATGCTGATCACCCACGATCTCGGCATCGTGCGCAAGATCGCCGACCGCGTCGCGGTGATGACCCAGGGAAAGATCGTCGAGACCGGGCGGCCGCAGGAAGTTCTGGCAACGCCGCAGCATCCCTATACCCGCCGTCTGATCGCGGCCGAGCCGAAGGGACGGCCGGCGCCGGTCGCACCTGACGCGCCGACCATTCTCGCGGCGGACGACCTTCGTGTCTGGTTTCCGATCAAGCGTGGCGTGCTGAAACGCACGGTCGGTTTCGTCAAGGCGGTGGACGGCATCACCCTCACGGTTCCGGAGGGCGGCACGCTCGGCATCGTCGGCGAATCGGGCTCGGGCAAGACCACCTTGGCCTATGCCCTGCTGCGGCTGCTGAAAAGCGAGGGACCGATCCGCTTTGCCGGGCGCGACATTCAAGGCGCCTCAGCCAAGACGCTGAGGCCCTTGCGACGCGAAATGCAGATCGTCTTCCAGGACCCGTTCTCGAGCCTGAGCCCCAGGCTCTCGGTGACCCAGATCGTCGAGGAGGGCCTCCTCGTCCATCGCCTTGGCGGCGATCGGGCGGAACGCCGCCGGCTCGTCGCCGCGGCGCTCGAAGAGGTCGGGCTCGATCCCGTGCTGCAGGACCGCTACCCGCACGAATTCTCCGGCGGCCAGCGCCAGCGCATCGCCATCGCCCGCGCCCTCGTCCTGAAACCCCGGCTGGTCATGCTGGACGAGCCGACCAGCGCGCTCGACCTCTCGGTGCAGGCGCAGATCGTCGATCTGCTGCGCGATCTGCAGCGCCGCCATCGACTGACCTATCTTTTCATCAGCCACGATCTCCGCGTGGTGCGGGCGCTCGCCCACAACGTCATCGTGATGAAGGCGGGCAAGGTGGTGGAGCAAGGCTCGGCGGAAGCGATCTTCGAGCGCCCCCAGCACGCCTATACGCGGGCGCTTCTCGCCGCCGCGCTCGATCTCGCGACCTTGGACGAAAAGCTGCTCGATGCGTGAGCCCGGCGGTGCGCCTCACGCGCGCGGTGGGTAGCGCTCGGCGAGCAGCGCGAAGAGCGCCCGCACCGCCATCGCCTCGCCGCCGACCGGACGGCCGGGCGTGGCCTTGGCGTTCCAGGCGTAGAGATCGAGATGCGCCCAGGTCTTCGCCTTGGCCACGAAATCCTGAAGAAAAAGCGCGGCGGTGATGGCGCCGGCGAAGCCGCCCTCGCCGGCGTTGTTGATGTCGGCGATTTTACTTTCCAGCATGGCGCGATAGGGCTTGTAGAGCGGCAGCCGCCAGTGCTGATCGCCTTCGGCGGCGCCATGGCGGGCGAGCGCCGCGGCAAAATCGTCGTCGTCGGTAAAAAGCGCCGGCAAATCGGGGCCGACCGCGACCCGCGCCGCGCCGGTCAGGGTCGCGCAATCGATCAGAAGCTCCGGTTCCTCGCGATCGCCCGCAGCCAGGGCGTCGGCCAGGATCAAGCGGCCCTCGGCGTCGGTATTGCCGATCTCGACCGTGCGGCCATTGCCGGCGGTGAGCACGTCGCCGGGACGGAAGGCATCGCCGGAAACTGCGTTGTCGACGGCCGGAATGAGCACTCGGAGACGAAGGCCGAGACCCGCCTCCATGATCATCTGCGCGAGGCCGAGAACGGTCGCGGCGCCGCCCATATCCTTCTTCATCAGCGCCATGCCGCTTGCGGTCTTGAGGTCGAGGCCGCCGGAATCGAAACAGACGCCCTTGCCGACCAGGGTCACCTTGCGCCCCTCCTCCGGCCCCCAGCGGATGTCCACCAGAACTGGCGGGCGCGCCGAGGCACGGCCGACGGCGTGAACCATGGGAAAGCCGCTGGTGAGAAGATTGGGGCCGGCGATCAACGTCACGCTCGCGCCATGGGCTTTCGCCACATCGCCGGCCGCGGCCGCGAGTTCGTCCGGACCGAGATCGGATGCC
>JAJYTL010000270.1 GCA_021793055.1 Pseudomonadota bacterium | reverse complement strand
CGGCTCGGGCGAGGCCGAGACCATCGTCGCCGAGGCCATCGCCGGGCGGCGCGACGAGGTCTATCTGGTGAGCAAGGTGATGCCGCAGAACGCAAGCCGGCGCGGCGCCATCGCGGCTTGCGAGAACAGCCTGAAACGGCTGAAGACCGATCGCCTCGATCTGTTTCTTCTGCATTGGCAGGGCGCGGTGCCGCTGGCCGAGACCTTCGAGGCTTTTTTCGCGCTTGAGAAAGCCGGCAAGATTCGCGCCTTCGGCGTCAGCAACTTCGATACCGCCGATATGGCAAGCGCCGCGGCGACGGCCGGCGGCGCGCGCATCGCGACCAATCAGGTGCTCTACAACCTGGCGCGCCGCGGCGTCGAATGGGACCTCTTGCCCTGGCAGGAAAAGCGCCGCATTCCGCTGATGGCCTATTCGCCGCTCGATCAGGGCGGCGTTCTCGGCAATCGCGCCCTGGTCAAGCTGGCGCGCGCGCGCGGCGTCGCGCCGGCCGCGCTGGCGCTGGCCTGGGTGGTGCGACGGGCCGATGTCTTCGCCGTCGTCAAGGCGACGACGCCCGTGCACGTGCGGGACAATTTCGCCGCGGCCCGGGTTCGGCTCAGCGACGAGGAGTGCACGGCGCTCGATCGCGCCTTTCCGCCGCCCACACGCCGCACGCCGCTCGAGATTCTCTAACCTGCGAACGCTGCGCGTCGGCGGCGCCGATCTAGGCGCCGGCGGCCTTGCTCTCGGCCTCGCGGAACTTGAAGCGCTGAATCTTGCCGGTCGCGGTTTTCGGCAGATCGTTCCGGAACTCGATCCAGCGCGGATACTTGTAGGGCGCGAGCCGGTCCTTGACGAAAGTCTTGATCTCGTCGGCGAGCGCCGCCGATCCGCTCTCGCCTTCCTTGAGCACGATGAAGGCCTTGGGCTTGACCAGATCGTCGCTGTCGGTGGCGCCGACCACGGCGGCTTCGAGTATCTTCGGATGCGCCATCAGCGCCGATTCCACCTCGAAGGGCGAAACCCAGATGCCGCTCACCTTCATCATGTCGTCGGTGCGGCCGGCGTAGCGGAAGAAGCCGTCCTTGTCGCGGCTGTATTTGTCGCCGGTATGGGTCCAAGGGCCGCGGAAGGTGTTCAACGAGCGCTCGCGATTGTTCCAGTAATAGGGCGAGGACGAGGGGCCGCAGACCACAAGCTCGCCGATCTCGTCGACGCCGGCCTCGCCGCCGTCCTCTGTCACGAGCCGCGCCTGATAGCCCGGTACGGGCTTGCCGGTGGTGCCGTAGCGCATGTCGTCGCGCCGGTTGGAGACGAAGATGTGCAGCATCTCGGTTGAGCCGATGCCGTCGAGAATCTCGACCCCGAAGCGCTCCTTCCAGCGCCGCGAGATGTCCTCGGGCAAGGCCTCGCCGGCGGAGACGCAGATTTTCAGGCCGTCCACCGGGCCAAGCGCGGGATCGGCGAGGATCGCGGCATAAAGGGTCGGCACGCCATAGAAGATGCTCGGCCGATGGGCGTTCAAGACGCGCATGACGGCCGCCGGCGTCGGCCGCTCCGCCATCAGCACCGCCGTCGCGCCGACGTGAAGCGGAAAGGTCGAGTTGTTGCCGAGGCCGTAGGCGAAGAACAGCTTAGCGGCGGAGAACACCACGTCGTCCTCGCGGATGCCGAGAACGTTCTCGCCGTAGAGCACGGCGGTCTGGACGAAATCGCCATGCAGGTGAATGGCGCCCTTCGGCGCGCCGGTCGAGCCTGAGGAATAAAGCCAGAAGGCGGGCTCGTCCGCGACCGTCGGCGCCGCATCGAGGCGATCGCTGGCCTCGGCGCAAAGATGCGCGAGGCTCGCATGCGTGCGCAACGCTTCGCCTTTCGCGCCCGAGACGATCACCGTCTTGAGGTGCGGTTGACCGCGCAGGATGGGGCGGAATTTTTCCTCAAGCTCCGCCGAGACCACGAGAACCCGCGCCCGGCTGTCGCGCAGCATGAAGTCGTAGTCGCTCGGGGTGAGCAACGTGTTGATGGCGATCGGCACCGCGCCGATCTTGATCGCGCCCCAGAAGACGGCGGGAAAATCGATGCTGTCGAGCAGACAGACCGCAATCCGTTGCTCCTGCGTCACGCCCAGGCTTTTCAGCATGTTGCCGGCGCGGTTCACCCGTTCGGCCAACTCCCGATAGCTGTAGCGGCCCCGATCGTCGATGATTGCGATCTTGTCGGCGCGGCCCTCGCGCAAGTGGCGGTCGATAAAATGGCTGGCGGCGTTGTAATCCCGCGGCAAATGGACCGGCCCCTCATGGCCGGTTTGAGCCGAGGCTTGCGGCATGATTTTCCTCCCTATCGGTTCGCCAGATGAACTTTTGGTTCGAGAGGCGAGTCTTTCGCTTGCCTTTTGACCTCGAAGCCGTCAAGTTACCCGAGATATACGCCTTCGAGTACCAATTTCCAAGACCGTCCGCCCGGGGCGGCCGGAAGCGCGCCGAAGGCGAAACCGGGAAGCGCCAAAGCAGAGGACAAAAGGTGGATCGCGTGATCGACTTTAACACGGACCCGCAGCGCTATCGTCACTGGAAACTCGAGATCGAGGGGCCAGTCGCGAAGCTTCTCCTCGACGTTGCCGAGGACGGCGGCCTCAAGCCGGGTTACGAGCTGAAGCTCAATTCCTACGATCTCGGCGTCGACATCGAGTTGTTCGACGCCATGCAGCGGCTTCGCTTCGAGCACCCCGAGGTCAAGGCGGTGATCGTCACCTCGGGCAAGGAGCGCGTCTTCTCGGCCGGCGCCAATATCCGCATGCTGAGCCAGTCGAGCCATGTCGACAAGGTGAACTTCTGCAAGTTCACCAACGAAACACGCAACGCGATCGAGGAAAGCACGGCGCAATCCGGCCAAGCCTATATCACCGCCGTGAACGGCCCTTGCGCTGGCGGCGGCTACGAGCTCGCGCTCGCGACCGATTATATCCTCATGGCCGATGACGGCACGACCACGGTGTCGCTGCCCGAGGTGCCGCTGCTCGGCGTGCTGCCCGGCACCGGCGGGCTGACGCGCCTCGTCGACAAGCGCAAGGTGCGCCGCGACCGCGCCGATTTCTTCTGCACCACCGAGGAGGGGATCAAGGGTCAGCGCGCGGTCGAATGGGGCTTGGTGGACGAGGTCGTGCCGCGCACCCAGTTGCAGGACGTGGCGTTGCGCCGCGCTCTCGATTTCGCCGCCGCCTCGGATCGGCCGGCCGATGCCAAGGGCATCGCCTGGGCGCCGCTTGCGCGCAAGATCGAGGGCGACCGCCTGAGCTATCCGAACCTGAACGTCGAGATCGATCGCGCGCTTTCGCTCGCGACCTTCACTCTGGCCGGGCCGGCCGCGCCGCCGCCGGATGCCGCCGGCATCCTAGCACAGGGGGTGACGTTCTGGCCGCTGGCCCTGGCGCGCGAGATCGACGACGCGCTGCTTCATCTCCGGTTCAACGAACCCACCATCGGCAGCTGGGCGTTCCGCAGCCAGGGCGACGGCGAGCGGGTTCTTGCCTATGACCGGCTGTTGCAGGCAACCGCGTCCGACTGGCTGTCGCGCGAGATCTCGCTGTTCGTCAAGCGGGTGCTGAAGCGTCTCGATCTCAGTGCGCGGTCGGTCTTCGCGCTGGTCGAACCGGGCTCCTGCTTCGCCGGCAGTCTCTTGGAGATCGTTTTCGCCGCCGACCGTTCCTTCATGCTCGACGGCATGATGGCCGGCGACAACCGGCCGCCCGCAGTGCTGCGCCTCGGCGAGCGCAATTTCGGCGCCTTCCCGATGTCGAACGGCTTGAGCCGGATCGAGAGCCGTTTCCTCGGCGAGCCCGAGCGCGTCGCCGTCTTGCAGGGCGAGATCGGCGCGGCCTTCGATGCCGCGGCGGCGGCCGAACGCGGCCTCGTCACCTTCACCCCCGACGAAATCGATTGGGAGGACGAGGTGCGGCTCGCCTTCGAGACGCGGGCCGCCTATTCGCCCGACGCGCTCACCGGACTCGAGGCCTCGCTCCGCTTCGCCGGGCCGGAAACCCTGGAAAGCAAAATCTTCGCCCGCCTGTCGGCGTGGCAGAACTGGATCTTCCAGCGTCCCAACGCGATGGGCGAGAACGGGGCGCTGACGGTCTACGGCACCGGTCGGCGTGCCGAATTCGATAAACGGAGGGCGTGATGTCAGTCGATTATTTGGCGCGTATCCCGAACAACGTCGATCTTGCCGACAATCCGCGCCTGCTGCGCGCGCTCGGCCAGTGGCAGCCGAAATTCCTCGACTGGTGGGGCGACATGGGGCCTGCCGGCTTCCAGACCCAGGACATCTATCTGCGCACCGCCATCGCGGTCGGCGCCAAGGGCTGGGCGCATTTCGACTATGTGAAGATGCCGGACTATCGCTGGGGCATTTTCCTCGCCGAGCCGGAAGCCGAGCGCAAGGTGCCCTTCGGTGACCACAAGGGCGCGCCCGCCTGGCAGGAGGTGCCGGGCGAGCATCGCGGCATGCTGCGCCGCATGATCGTGACCCAGGGCGACACCGAGCCGGCCTCGGTCGAGCAGCAGCGCTTTCTCGGCCGGACCGCGCCCTCGCTCTACGATCTCCGCAACCTGTTCCAGGTCAATGTCGAGGAGGGCCGGCACCTCTGGGCCATGGTCTATCTGCTCGACGCCTATTTCGGCCGCGACGGCCGCGAGGAGGCGGAGCAGCTTCTGCAGCGCCGCTCGGGCGACAGCGACCGGCCGCGCATCCTCACCGCCTTCAACGAGAAGACGCCGGACTGGCTGTCCTTCTTCATGTTCACCTTCTTCACCGACCGCGATGG
>JAJYTL010000269.1 GCA_021793055.1 Pseudomonadota bacterium | reverse complement strand
CCGCCGCCATCGTGCCAAGCCGGACCTCCCGACGCCCGCCATGCTCCCCACCGCGAGGCGCTTTCCGGGGTCATCGTGGATTCTGTTCCAAATCCTACGCTAAGCCGCGTCGAGGAACTCGGCCCGAGGGTATCGTAGCGGCCGAAATGCGTTGGGGAGGGGCTCTGTGGGCCAGACGTAGTCGCCATTGAAAGCGACGTGTTCCCAGCCGAGCGGCGCGACATGCGTGAGAAGATCATCCGCGATAATTTCGCCGCGCGCGCGCAATTCGTCGACGGCGCGGCCGAGATAAACCGTGTTCCAGAGGATGATTGCGGCGACGGCGAGGTTGAGGCCGGATGCGCGATAGCCCTGATTTTCGAAGGTGCGGTCGCGGATTTCGCCGAGGCGGTGGAAGAAGACCGCCCGCTTGAGGGCATGGTGCGCCTCGCCCTTGTTGAGGCCGGCGTTCGCTCGCCGGCGTAAAGCGGGGTCGCCGATCCAGTCGAGCGTGAACAAGGTGCGTTCCATGCGGCCGATTTCCTTGAGCGCCTTGGCGAGCGTGTTCTGTCGCGGATAGGCGGCGAGACGGCGCAGGATCGCCGAGGGCGCGACGGTTCCGGCCTTGATCGACGCCGCTAAGCGCAGGATTTCGTCCCAGTTTTCGGCGATGACGCGCAGGTCGACCGTGCCGCCGACCAGAGGTTCGAGCGACTTGTGGGTCGAGCGCGCGCCGACGATGTAGAGTCTTCGGTCAGCAAGGTCGCGAATGCGTGGCGCGAAGCGAAACCCCAGCAATTGGCAGAAGCCGAACACGTGATCGATGGCGCCGGCGGTGTCGGTATAATGCTCGCGAATGTCGAGGGAGCTTTCGTGGTGCATGAGGCCGTCGAGGACATGCGCCGCCTCACTCGCGTTCGCGGCGATGACCTTGGAATGGAACGGCGCGTAGCGATCCGAAACATGGGTGTAGAATTTCACGCCCGGATCGGAGCCGTATTTGGCGTTGTAGTCTGCGCGCGCCTGGCCGTGGCCGCCGGCGCGGAAGAATTGGCCATCCGACGACGACGTGTCGCCGTCGCCCCAGAGTCTCGTGAGCGGCTGCGCATGGATGGCGTCGGAAATGCAGGCGAGCGCGGCCTGATAAGTTTCCTCGCGCACATGCCATTCGGCGACCCATAACAGCCGGGAATGGCTGAAAGCTCCGACGCTGCGCGCCATGCGCGTCAGGCCGAGATTGGTGGCGTCGGCGAGCACGGCGGTCATCAACGCACGCGCGTCGTCCGGCGGCACGCCAGTGCGCAAATGGGCGAAGCGGTCGGCGAATCCCGTCCAGCCATGAACTTCCGCGAATAATTCCGTGACGCGCAGGCGTGGCAACATGGCGTAGAGACGGCGCACGAGCGCGTCGGCGGCCTCGTTCTCCGAGCCGCGAATTGCGCTGATAGACAGCCCCTCTTGCGTGAGCGAGGCTTCGGGCAATTCGCCGGCGGCGGCGAGCGCGTCGATCTCGCCGAGGCGCATTTCCAGAAGTCTTGTTTTCGTATCGCGCCAGGCCTCGAAACTATCGGGAACGGCGAGATCCAATTCGCCGGCTGAGCGCCGATTTTTGAAAGCGTCACGCGGGAGCAGGAAATCGTCGAAAGCGCGAAAAGCACGGCTACCTTCGACCCAAACGTCGCCGGATCGCAATCGGTCGCGCAAACTCATCATGGCCGCGACTTCGTAGGGGCGGCGATTGAGCCCAGCCTCGGCCTTGACGACCTTACGCCATGCTGGCCGCAGAAAACCTGTCGGGGTTCGTGGCGGAAGCTTATTCGCGCCGCTGGCGTGAAGTTCACGCACGACATCGAGCGCGGCGAGTAGCGGATCGTTCTCCTTCCATGACCGGAAGGCGAACGCGCCGAGTACAACCGGCGACATGCGTCGGATGCTCACATAGCGCTCGACAACTTCGCCGAGGTTGTCGGGCCTGGCGTCGATGACGACCGTTTCCGTCGCGGCGACGAGCGCCTTCAGGCGTTCCCAGCCGAGAGCCCGCTCGACGGCCGCGACCTGGTCTTGGTTCTTCGCCTTGGCTTCAAGCATGGCCTTGGCCATGCCGAGCAGGGCGCGTGCGGAGGCGTCGAGCGACTTGGCGCGGTCGATCAGTTTGTCCTTGTGAGCGCGGTCGGCGCGACGGAAGACTGCACCAAGCATCTTGTCGAACATGGCGAGTGCGGCGTCGGTGAGAGCGGCCTCCATCTCACGGGCAAAAACGATCAGCGTCGCCAAACGGCGCGGAGCGTCGAAGCGCGTGATGTCGCGGGGAACGAAAATGGAGATTTCCTTGGCGATCGTTGCGTAGCGGGCGCGATGAATGCGCTTCTCCCGATCTGGTCCGACACCGAGTTTGCGCACGGCTTCAAGCCGCTCGACGACAGCGAGAAGGTTTTTCTGGCGCGGCGCTTCGGGCCAGTCCCGCAGCCAGGCGAACGACGTGCGCTCTTCACCTCTGGCGACGACGAGAAGAGATTCCAATCCCGCGATAGATTCCGGCGAGAGACCTTCGCCAAGGTTCTTATAGGCGCGCTTACGAGCCAGCGCGCGCGCCGCGAGAGCGACCTTCTCCAAAGTGACGGCGGCAGGAAGCAGGATGCGCCGCTCACGCAGGTATTCCACCATCGGCGCGACAATGACGTCGCCGCGATCCGAGCCTGTCGCGTACTCGATCGCAATTTGCGCAACGGCGCGTTTGTCGTCGCGCCGAAATGGGCGAACATTGAGGTAGGCTTCGAGTTCGCCAAGGTGTTCCCACCGGGTTTCTTCGCGCTTTGCGTAGCTTTCGAACTCGATCACTTCGCTTTCGGTCTGAGTGGCGATGTAGGCGAGCATTTCGGCCGGCGGCGTCTCGTCAGATCGCAGTACGCGGCCGGGAAACTTGAGATAGGCGAGATTTACGGCGAACCCGAGCCGATTGACGGCGCGCCTCCGGCGGCGGATCAGCCCGATGTCCTCAGGCGAGAAAGTGTAGTGCCTTACTATCGCTGCGGGCTCTGTCGGTGGGTCAAAAAGCGCGGCGCGCGACTGCAACGACAAAATGTGGCGACGAGGCATGGCGCGTTTTCGCTTTACGGATATGGCCATAAACTATAGTTTCTGGCCATAGCGCAATAGCGCACATCGATCTCAGCAAATGCAGGGGTCTGCACGGCTCCAATTCGGAGGGATTTTTGGCCAGGGTCGAAGCCGAGCGAGTCGCCCTCTACGCCAGAGTGTCGACGCATGACCAACAGACGCTGCCCATGCAGCTCGAAACCATGCGCGCTTACGCCGAACGCAGAGGGTGGAGCATCGCGTCGACGATCGAAGAAGTCGGCTCCGGGGCCAAGACCCGCCCGCGTCGCGAGGAATTGTTGCGCGCTGCCCGTCGAAGAGAAATCGACGTCATCGTCGTTTGGCGGCTCGATCGCTGGGGCCGCTCACTTGTCGATCTCGTCTCCACTCTACAAGAGGTGACCGCGCTGAAGGTGGGCTTCGTGTCCCTGAGCGAGGCGCTCGATCTGACAACGCCCGCCGGCCGGGCTTTCGCCGGCATGTTGGCCGTATTCGCGGAGTTTGAGCGCGACATCCTGCGTGATCGGGTCAAGGCGGGGATTGCTCAAGCTCGCAAGGATGGCCGTCCGCATGGCCGTCCGGCAAAAATCGCCGGAAAAGCAACGCAAATCCGTGAACTCGCCCAAAATGGCTTGAGCAAATCGGCCATCGCTAAGCAGCTTAAGATCGGACGCACGTCTGTAAGACGTTCACTCGCCAATCCTTAGCGTAGGATTTGGTACAGAATCCACGATGACCCCATTAAGTTGGGAGTGGCGCCGTCTTGACCTCAATGAAAATCAAGGCGCTTTTTTCTGCTGTTGTGGCTTTGGAGATGTGGTCGACACGATGGTAAACTGCCCCGGTAATCCCTGAGGCGCTTCCGTTTGTGGGCGAGCGTGCCGGTGCCCCTGTTACCTTATGGGTAATAAGGTAACATACACGCCTCGGAACCCGGTAATGAACGCTATCAAGGCCGCTGCCAGACAAACCCAAATCTCTCGCGCTGGTTGGGCGGTGTTGCCCACAAACACCGCCACCCGAGCCACAAGATAATCAGCGATAGCGGCGTTCCCCGCCATCACCAAACCATTGAAATCGATACAATTTTCGCGGAATTACACCCAAACCGCCATTTCACCACCATGCCTGCCGGCGAGGACAGAACGGCAATTGTATCGCGAGACGTTATGCGTTACATAGAGGCGTGATAGTCAGCTTCCGACATAAGGGCCTCGAAACTTTCCACCGCACGGGCTCGACGCGAGGCATCCAGGCCGCGCATGCGGGCAAGCTGCGGCGCATTCTCGGTCTGCTGGACGTGGCGCAAGGGCCGCAGGATATGAACGTTCCATCGTTCAAGCTGCACCCGCTTAAGGGTGACCTCGCGGGGCATTGGTCTGTCTGGGTCAATGGCAATTGGCGGATGACGTTCCGGTTTGTGGAGTCTGATGTCGAGCTGGTTGATTATCAGGACTACCACTAGGAGTTGAAAGATGATGCACAATCCACCGCACCCCGGCGAACTGCTCAAGGAGGACGTGATTGCTGCCCTGGGGCTGTCTGTTACGGAAACGGCCGAGCGGCTGGCGATGTCGCGAGTTGCGTTGTCACGGGTGTTGAATGGCAAAGCCGCCATTAGCCCGGATTTAGCGATACGGCTGGAAAAGGCTGGCGTGAGCACCGCCCGGGCCTGGCTTGCCATGCAGACAAATTATGACCTCTGGCATGCGATGCAGCACAGGCAACCGCGTGTAC
>JAJYTL010000268.1 GCA_021793055.1 Pseudomonadota bacterium | reverse complement strand
TTCGTCGGCCTCCGACGTCAGGTCCGTCGATTCCGCCGCGTTTTCCTCGGCGGCGGGGGCCTGCTGCTTGCTCAGATCCTGAAGATCGAGATCGTCGTTCTCTGCCATAAGGTCGCCTCTCCTCAGTCGTGCGCGGCCATGCCGGGCGCCGCGGCCGGGCGCGCCGTCGCGCCCGCGCGCGGCATGTCGAATTCGGAACTCAGGTAGCGGTCGATTGCCGTGTCGATTTGCCGCGACAAGATGTCGTGGTCGCGCTCGACTCCGCCATCCGCCCATTCGATGCGGCAATCGGCGTCGCGCAGGTCGTCGTCCGGCAACAGCACGACATGGCCGGGAAAGCCGGCCTTCGCGGTCATTTCGTCGAGATGGGGCTTCAAGGCCTCGCTGGCGCTGGCGCTGGCGCGAACGACGATGCGCGGTTCGTCGCGAAGATCGCCGAGGCAGCGTTGCATCAAGGCGGCGATCTCGACCTCGGGCATCTGCGCCATCAGCGCCGGCGCGAGCTTGCGCGCGACGGCGACGGCGAGGGCCATAGCGTCCCGCCCCTGGCGCGCCAGCGCCTCGCGTTGGGCGTTGCCGAGGGCGGTGATTTCCGCCGCGAGGCGCGCGAGCGCGGCCGCGGCCGCCGCCGCGCTTTCGGACCGCGCCTTAGCGAGGCCGGCGGCCTCGCCTTCGGCATAGCCCTCGGCGCGCGCCGCCGCCACCGCGGCTTCGCGCGCCGCGTCCTTTTGTGGCTCGGCGCCGGCCGCGGTGAAAGCCCGCTCAAAGAGGAATTTTGCCGGTTGCGTCATACTCAATATACCAGTTCGTCGTCGTTCTTCTTGTCGATCAGCACGATCTCGCCCTTGGCCGCGAGCTCCTTGGTGGTGACGACAATCTTCATTTGCGCCTCGTCCACGTCGCGAAGGCGGACCGGGCCCATGTTCTGCATTTCCTCGCGCAGAATCTTGCCGGCGCGCTCGGACATGTTGGAGAAGAAGAGGTCGCGCACCGTATCGGAGGCGCCTTTAAGCGCAAGCGCGAGCTTGTCCTTCTCGATTGTGCGCAGCACGGTCTGCACGCCGGAGGGGTCGAGCTTGATCAGGTCCTCGAAGGTGAACATCAGCGCCTTGATGCGCTCGGCCGCGTCGCGATTGCGCTCCTCAAGCGCGCTGAGCAGCCGGCTCTCGGTGCCGCGGTCGAAATTGTTGAAGATCTCCGCCATCATCTCATGGCTGTCGCGGCGGCTGGTGCGGGCCAGATTGCTCATAAACTCGACGCGCAAGGTCTGCTCGACTTTGTCCAGCACCTCCTTCTGCACCGATTCCATACGCAACATGCGCAGCATCACCTCCATGGCGAATTCCTCGGGCAGCGCCGCCAGCACGCGCGCGGCGTGCTCGGGCTTGATCTTGGACATCACCACGGCGACGGTCTGGGGGTATTCGTTGCGCAGATAACTGGCCAGCACCTGATCGTTGACGTTGCCGAGCTTGTCCCACATGGTGCGGCCGGCAGGGCCGCGGATCTCCTCCATGATCTGATTGACGCGGTCGCTCGGCAGCGCCTTCAGCAGCACGCGCTCGGTGGATTCGAAGGAGCCGACGACCGAGCCGGCGCCGGCGATGCGATTGGCGAAATCGACGAACAGGCGCTCCGTCAGCTCCGAGGGGATCTGGCCGAGGGTGGCCATCGTGTGCGACAGCTCCTTGATCTCGTCATCGTCGAGAAGCTGCCACAAGGCGGCGGCGTGCTCCTCGCTCAAGGCGAGCATCAGGATCGCGGCCTTCTGCGGGCCAGTGATGTTGCGGATATCGTCTTTGGCGAGGGCCATGGCCTAGCGTCCCTCCGTTCCCTGGGAGAGCCACGAACGGACGATGGTGACCGCCTGCTCGGGATGGCGATCGACGATCTCGCCGATCTTCTTGACGCTTGAGGCGCGCACCTGGCCCTCGACGCGGGCGATGTCGATCATGGCGTCGGTTTGCGCGTCTCCACCGTCCGCTTGCGGGATGAGTTGCTCGGCGCCGCCCGGCGGCGCGGCGAGCGCCGGCGGCGTCAGGGCGGCCGTCAACTGCGGCGCGCCCGCCGGGGCCGCGCCGGCCATGGCCGGCGCGAGCGCGAGGGTGCG
This sequence comes from Pseudomonadota bacterium, assembly GCA_021793055.1. Classification (GTDB taxonomy): domain Bacteria; phylum Pseudomonadota; class Alphaproteobacteria; order Ferrovibrionales; family Ferrovibrionaceae; genus JAJYTL01. The sequence continues at coordinate 2,716 of JAJYTL010000268.1, read as the reverse complement.
CAGCACCATCGGCCGCACCACGAGGAGAAGCACAAGCAAGCCGACGATGGCGATCATCCCGGTTTCCGCGAGGCGCATGAGATCGGCCTTACCGAGACCGAAGAGCTCGAAGGCGGGCGGCGCGGCCGAGACGCCAGCGGCGTTGGCGGCGAAGCGCATGGCGACGACCTGCACCTGGTCGCCGCGCTTGGCGTCATAGCCGATCGCGCTTTTCACCAATTCGGAAATCTGCCTGAGCTCGGCGGCGCTGCGCGGCTTGTAGGTAATCTTGCCCTTGGGCCCCGTCGTTTCGACGTCGTTGACCAGGACCGCGACGGACAGGCGCGAGATGGCGCCCGGCGTGCTCACGTCGTCGCGTAGCGTCTTCGAGATTTCGTAGTTGGTGGTTTCGGTTTCCTGCTTGTCGCTGGCAACCGAGTGGCCCGATCTCGACTTGCTGGCGCTGGTCGGCAGATTGTTGGCGACACTGACCGAAGCCGTTGTCGGGTTGGACGTGCTCTGGTCCTTGGTCGTGGTCTGGGTCGAGCGCGCGACCTGGCCGTTCGGATCGAAGATTTCCTGGTTGACGGTGACGCGGTTGCGGTCGAGGGCGACCGAGACTTCGGCCCGCACGTTGCCGAGGCCGAGAGAGCGCTCGAGCAGGGATTGGATGCGGTATTTCAGCCGCCGCTCGATGGCGAGGCGTTGCTCGAGAAGGCGGCCCGATACGAGGGCGTCGCCGCCCTGGCTGAGCTGCGACAGAAGTTGGCCCCGATTGTCGACGATGACGACGCGCGACGGCGTCAGGCCGGGCACGGCCGCCGCCACCAGATTTTCCACCGCCGCCACCTGGGCCGACCCGAGTCGCTGCATGCCTTGCATTTTGAGCAAAATTGACGCGCTCGGCTTTTCCTGGTTGTGCACGAAGATTTGGCGCTCGGGCAGGACCAGATTGACTCGCGCGCCGGCTACGCCCTGGATCGCATCGATGGTGCGGGCAAGCTCGCCCTCGAGCGCGCGCAGGCGGTCGATATTCTCGATGAAGCGGGTGGTGCCGAGCTCGCTGGTGTGGTCGAAAATCTCGTAACCGATGGTGCCGCCGCTCGGCAGCCCGTCGTGGGCAAGGTCGAGCCGGAGTTTGAGCACCCGGTTTTCGGGCACCAGGATCTGCGTGCCGTTGCCGCCGACTCGGTAGGGCACCTTCATCGAATCGAGTTTGCTCGAGATCGACGACGCTTCCTGGAGATTAAGGTTGCCGAACAGCAGCGCCATCGGCGGGGTGCTGACCCGACTGATCAAAAAGGCAAAAAAGGCGAACAGGCCGGCGGTCACCAAGGCAATGAGCCCAAGCCGTGTCGGGCCCAATCCGCGCAGCACCTGCAGCAATCCGTTCACCGCCGTGGTTCTCCACCTGAGAGGTCGCGAGAAGCGCCTTAAGAAGCGGGCGTCTTCAAGGCCGACCCTAGCGAGAGGGGCGTGAACAACACGTTAATAACCGGGCAGATTTTGCCTAGTGAGAGGCAATTTTTGCCGCCTTGCGGGCGCGCTCGGAGCCGATCGCGGGGTTGCCGGCGGGGTGCGGCCGCCGGGCTCTGGCGCGGGGCCGCGCCGCGGACCGAGAAAATACGTCTATGGTATTGACTTACATCAATATTCTAAAAGAGACGAAACCGCGCGGCGGCGATCCGACGTTAGCCCTCTTTTTCCTTGCTGCCGGCGCGATAGCGCTGCAGCCGGGTGGTTCGCAGGCCCGACAGGCCGAAGGATTCGATCGCCCGCTGCCACGACAGGAATTCCTCAACCGAAAGGGTGTAGCGCTGGCAGGCTTCCTCAAGGCTGATCAGGCCGCCGCGGACGGCGGCCACGACCTCGGCCTTACGCCGGATGACCCAGCGCTTGGTATCGGCCGGCGGCAAATCGGCGATCGAAATCGCCTTCCCATCTGGGCCGATCACCTTGGGCACGCGGCCGTTGCGGCCGTTGAGCGGGCTGCCAGTGCCAGGGCCAGGGCCAGTGCCAGTGCCGCCGGCCGGCGTCGCCGCGACGACTTGGCGGTATGCCTGGCCGTCGTTCGCCCGGCTGTCGTCCGTGCGACTGTCGTCCGCGCGGTCGTCGCCCGCTCGGAGAGTTTGCATATGCTGGAGATATTCTTGTTTCATTGCGCCGAAAAGAGTAGCCGCCGGGGTTTAAGGAACCCCTAAGCCGGGTTAACGCGCCGGCGGCTATCTCAACGCCACTTAGGGGATCGTCTGCTCGAGCGTGGTCAGCATCTGGGCGGCGGTAGTGATCACCTTGCCGCTGGCCGAATAGGCCTGCTGGGCGACGATCAGATTGGTGAACTGCTTGGCGAGATCGACGGTCGAGCTCTCAAGCTGGCCGCCGTTGATCGTGCCGGCGCCGCCCTGGCCCGAGACGTTCAGGTTCACCGTGCCCGAATCGGGGGTCAGGCTGTAGGTCTCGCCATTGCCGTTGGCGAGGCCGTTCTCGTTCTGGAAGGTGGCGACCGGGATCTGGTAGAGGTTCTGCACCGTGCCGTTGGAGAAGGTGGCGGAAAGCATGCCGGTCTTGTCCACCGCGAGGCTCGACAAGGTGCCGACCGCGGTGCCGTTGACCGAGCTTTGGATCTTGGCCGAGGGGCTGTCGAACTGGGCGAGGCCGTTGGACTGGCCGTTACTGCCGAGGTTCAGCCCGATCGACGAGTTGGAGACGCCGAGGATCGGCGCCCAGGCGATGTTGA
>JAJYTL010000267.1 GCA_021793055.1 Pseudomonadota bacterium | reverse complement strand
CGACTTTCGCCCCTGCCCCGGCACGGTGACGCGGGCGGCGTTTCCGGTCGGCGAAGGCATCCGGGTCGACAGCCATATTCAGAACGGCGCGACGGTGCCGCCGTTCTACGATTCGCTTCTCGCCAAGATCATCGTGCATGGCGCAGATCGCGCCGCCGCCCTGTCCCGCCTCGGCGGCGCGCTCGCCGCCTGCCATGTGGATGGCGTCGAGACCAATCTCGGCCTGCATGCGGCACTCGCCGCGGATGCCGAATTCGCGGTGGGCGGCGTCGACACCGCTTTTCTCGGCCGCTTCCTCGCGGCGAGGGCCTGAGCTATGGCCGATATCGAACTCGTCGACGTTTCGCTCCGCGACGGCAACCAGAGCAACTGGAGCGCCACCGGCCTCGACACCGCGCAGATTTTGCAGATCGCGCCGGTGCTGGATCGGGTGGGCTTCCGCGCCCTCGATTTCGTCTCCTCCACCGCCATGGGTGTTTCAGTGCGTACGTTCCGCGAGGACCCCTGGCGCAAGAACCGCGCCGCGCACGCGCTCATGCCGCATACGCCGCTGCAGCTGATCGGCACCGGCTTCCGCTTCATTTCCTGGGAGACCCAAAGCGCGGAATTCATGCGCTTGGTCTACCGGCGCTTGGTGGCGAGCGGCGTCACCCGCTTCGCGGTGCTCGATCCGATGCTGGATTTCGAGGCGATGCGGACGACCGCCCGCATCATCCGCGAGGAGGGCGGCACGGAAATTGTCGCCGCCCTGACCTATACCGTGAGCGCGGTGCATGATGACGCCTGTTACGCTCGCCTTGCCGCCGATGTTGCCGCCTGTTCCGACATGGATCGGGCGTATATCAAAGACCCCGCCGGTCTCCTCACGCCCGATCGCGCGCGCAGCCTCATCCCGGCGGTGCTTGGTCGGCTCGGCGGAAAGCCCTTGGAGATGCACTCTCATTGCACCATTGGACTCGCGCCCTATAGCTACATGGTGGCGGCGGAACTCGGCGTTTCGGCGTTGCAGGTCGCGCTCGGGCCGCTCGCCAACGGCTCGTCGCTGCCGTCGGCGGTGCAGGTGGCGGCGAACCTGCGCGAGCACGGGCATCGGGTGGATATTGACGACCATGCATTGAACGCCGCCGCCGACTATTTCTCGCGCCTCGCCAAGGCGGAGGGGCTGCCGATCGGGCGACCGCGGGATTACGACGCGAGCTTCCTTCGCCATCAGGTGGCGGGTGGGGTGATGACCACCACGCGCCGCCAGTTGGAGGAGGTCAAGCTCGGCCACCGCTTCGACGACGTGATGGCCGAAGTGGACCGGGTGCGGGTCGAGCTCGGCTATCCCATCATGGTGACTCCTTTCCCCCAGATCGTCTGCACCCAGGCGTTGTTCAACGTCATCGGCAGGGAACGTTACGAGAAGGTGCCGGATCAGCTGATCCGCTATGTGCTTGGGACCTTCGGGCGGCCGATTGCGCCGGTGGATGCCGAAGTCAAGGACCGCATCCTGGCGGGTCCCCGCGCCCGCGAGATCATGGCCGAACCGCCGCCGCCGTCGCTCGCCGAGCTCAGGCGGAAGATCGGCCCGAACCTCTCCGACGACGAGTTTCTGTTGCGCGCCACCATGCCGGCCGACCAGGTGGACGCGATGATCGGCGCGCCGCCTCCGGCCACCCGCTACAACCCCGATCTCGTGCCGCTGATGCGCCTCGTGAAGGAAGCGGTGGCGCGGGGCGACGGCAAGCCGTTCCGCCATCGCGGCGAAGACTTCACCCTGGAGCTGACTCCCTCATGAGTTTCCAAGCCGCGCCCGAATCCCTGGCCCGCCTGCGCCGCGCAAAGGGCTTCATCTTCGATATGGACGGCACCTTGGTGATGGCCGACGCGAGCCACCAAAGCGCCGAGGTGCTTCCCGGGGCGGCGGCCATGCTGCAAGCGGTTGTCGCGCGCGACCTGCCGTTCGTGGTTTTCACCAACGGCACCGTGAAGCCGCCGGCGGCCTTGGCGGAGGTGCTGCGCGGCGCCGGGCTGCCGGTGGCGCCGCATCAGGTCATGACGCCTTCGACCATCGCCGCCGACATGCTGCGCCGGCGCGGTGTCAAGCGTGTGATGATGATGGGCGCGGAGTCCGGCCGCGCGCCGCTGCGCGATGCCGGGCTCGAGGTGGTGGGCAGTCGCGAGAGGCGCCCGGTCGACGCAGTTTATGTCGCGTGGTACCGCGATTTCACCATGGACGATCTGGAAAACGCCGCGCGCGCCATCTGGGACGGGGCGGTGTTCCTCGCCGGCTCTTTGCATCCCTTTTACATGACGGCGCAAGGTCGGGCGATCGGCACGTCGCGGGCGATCGCGGCGGCGATCACCAGCCTGACCGGCAAGCGGCCGACCCTGACCGGCAAGCCTTCGCTTGTCGCCTTGCGCCAGGCCGCGAGCCGCCTCCGCGTCAAGGCCGGCGATGTGGTCGTGGTGGGCGACGATGCCGGGCTCGAAATGGCCATGGCGCGGCGCGGCGGCGCGCTCGGCGTCCTGGTGCAGACCGGCGTCACGGGCGCGGTCGCGGCGGAGGCGCTGCCGGCCGCGCATCGCGGAGATTTTCAATTGGCGGGGATCGACGATTTGCTGTCGTTATGGGAGGACTGAGATGAGCCGGAAGGTTTTGGTTGCCGGTGTTGGCATGGTGCCCTTTACCAAGCCGGGGACGGGAGATCCTTATGATGTCATGGCCGAGGTGGCGGGCCGCATGGCGCTCGCCGATGCCGGGCTGGTCTATAATGATGTCGAGCAGGCCTATGCCGGTTATGTGTTCGGCGATTCGACCAGCGGCCAGAAGGCGCTCTATCGCCTCGGCATGACCGGCATCCCGGCCTTCAACGTGAATAACAATTGCTCGACCGGATCCTCGGCCCTGTTCCTTGCCCGGCAGGCGGTGCAGAGCGGTGCGGTCGATTGCGCGCTCGCGATTGGTTTCGAGCAGATGCGCCCGGGCGCGCTCGGGCGGGTGTTCGAGGACAAGCCAGATCCGTTCGATCGCTTCAACCGCGAAGCTGAGGACTTGCTCGGCGAAGTCGAGTTGCCGCATGCGATCCGCATGTTCGGCGGTGCTGGCGCCGAGCACATGCGGCGCTATGGCACCAGCCTGAAGACCTTCGCCGAGGTGCGCGCGAAGGCGAGCCGGCACGCGGTGCACAATCCGCTCGCCATCTTCCGCCAGGAAGTGAGCGCCGATCAAGTGTTGGCGGCGCCGGTGATCTGGCCTGGGGTAATGACCCGGCTGATGGCCTGTCCGCCGACGTGCGGTGCGGCGGCGGCGATCATCGTTTCGGCGGATTTCGTCCGCCGGCGCGGGCTCGACGCGGCGGTTGCCATCCGCGCCCAGGCGATGACCACCGACGGGCCGAGCACCTTCGAATCCCACGATATGCGCCGGGTGGTGGGTTACGACATGGCGCGCGCCGCGGCGCACAGCGCCTACGAGGCGGCGGGCATCGGTCCAGACGACGCCGACGTGGTGGAACTGCACGATTGTTTCGCCCAGAACGAGCTCATCACCTACGAGGCGCTCGGCTTGTGCCCGGAGGGCGAGGCCGAGAAGTTCATCGCCGACGGCGATAACACCTACGGCGGGCGCGTCGTAACCAATCCTTCGGGCGGGCTGTTGTCGAAAGGCCACCCGCTCGGCGCCACCGGGCTCGCGCAGTGCTTCGAGCTCGCCAATCAGCTTCGCGGCCAGGCAGGCGCGCGGCAGGTGGAAGGGGTGCGGCTTGCCTTGCAGCACAACCTCGGCCTCGGCGGCGCGTGCGTGGTGACGGTGTACGAAAGGGTCTGAACATGTACGACGGCTTGCGCGAGCCCCGTCGCTGGGTGCTGCCCGAGGTGCTGGCGTACCAGGCCGCCACGCGGCCCGAGGCAGTTTACATCGAAACCACCGAGGGCGAGCGGCTGACCTATGGCGCGGCGGCGGCGGAAGCAGCGCGAGTGGCTGGCTTCTTCGCCGGGCTCGGGGTGAAGCCGGGCGACCGGGTGGCGGCGATGTTGCCGAATGGTCTCGATTTCGTGCGCTTGTGGCTCGGGGTGGCGCGGCTCGGCGCCGCGCTGGTGCCGCTCAACACCGCCTTGTTTGGCTCGTTCCTTGAACACCCGTTGCAGAACAGCACGGCCCGCGTGGTCGTGGTGGCTGATGCCTTCCACGCTGCTATGGAAGCCGCCTGCCATGACGGCCAGACGGTTCTGGCGCCGGCCGAAATCACCGCGGCGTCGCCTTCTTATGCCGGCGCCATGCCGACCGCCCGCGACATCGCCTGCGTCCTCTATACCTCGGGGACCACCGGCCCGAGCAAGGGCGTGCTGATGCCGCATGCCCATTGCTATCTTTTTGGGCTCGGCAGCGTCGACAGCCAAGCCCTGACCGGCAGCGACCGGCACTACGTCTGCCTGCCGCTGTTTCATGCCAATGGCTTGATGATGCAGCTCTACGCCGTGCTCATCGCCGGTGCCTCGGCGGTGCTGCGGCCGCATTTCAGCGCCACCGCCTTCGTCGACGATCTGCACCGCTACGGCATCACCGCCGTCAACCTGCTCGGCGCGGCAGCGGCCTTCGTCTTTGCTCAGCCGCCGCGCCCGGAAGACAAGGGCCACCGCCTTCGCGTCATCCAGGTGGCGCCAAACCCGGCCGATCACGAGCGGCTTTGGCGCGACCGCTTCGGCGTTGCCGAGGTGCTTTCGGGCTTCGGCATGACCGAGGTCAACATCTGCGTTTACGGTCGCATGGGCGCGACCAAGCCGAACACGTCGGGCTTCGTCTACGATCGCTATTTCGAGGTCGAAATCCGCGATCCCGAGAGCGACGATCCGCTGCCGCCCGGGACAGAGATC
>JAJYTL010000266.1 GCA_021793055.1 Pseudomonadota bacterium | reverse complement strand
AGCGGTGCAGATCATGGAGGACCTTGAGGCCGCGCGCGCGGTTGGGATCCACTGGGGCGTCTTTCAACTCACCGACGAACGCCGCGACGAGCCACCGGAACTTCTTCTCGAAGCCCTCGCGCGCCGAGGGATTGCCGAGGGCATATTCCCCGCCGGAAAGCCAGGAGTGAGTTACGACGCCGACTGAATTCGCCGACGTTGCGGTTTAGGCTCCCGCGGCAGTGGCCCTCTTTCATTGAATGTCTGTGGGACGTTCGGGGAGAGGCCAAGACTCGCCGCGTTCAACGGCCGATATCTGGCCGAACCGTCATTCATGGTATCACCTTTGCCGCTGCCGCGACCCGTTCCACTGGCGCTTCGCGAAGGACGGCTTGCTTCTCTTCCGAGCCGTCAGCCCCTTCGGTGGAAAAGGGCGTCGACCGCCGCAGGGAGCAAGCGGCCGTTGGCGGGGCGGTCGGTTTAAGGTTTCACAAGAGCTGTGACCAATACGCCGTCAATGTCTCCGTCTCAGTTTGCGGCCATTCGGAGATGGCGAGTGGAACGCGATGCGGCAAGCGATGTGAGCGTGATGCGATGAAAGAGATCTTCTGCCCCGAAGCGGACATGGTTTCAATCTGAATACATCCTGACCGATTGCCAGATCGGTGCCCTAGCCGGAGGCGCGCTCGGTCTATTTGGGACCAGATAGCCCAGGAAAGACTTCGTCTCCAGCTAGCGCCCCCTGCAGCGCAATTTCTGGTATAGTGACTCGCAGGGCGTTCCACCTGCCGCATTTCCGCCCTCCAGTTGCTTCTCGCCGTGCGGGCCTGCGCGTGAATCGAGGGGTTGGCCATGCCTTACAAGCATATTCCGTTGTCGTCGCTTGTCGTCAATCCGGCTAACGACCGGCATGGCGAGTTGGAGAATGAGACTGCCGCTATTGCCCAGCTGTTTGCGGCCCAGGAAACGCACATGCGCAACTTAGCTCGCGATTTAGTGACCAAAGGTGAGGTATTCGAACCGCCGCTGGTTTTTCCCGATGGCGACAAATTCATCGTCGCCGATGGTAACAGGCGAACCACTTGTTTGAAGCTGCTGGCTGCGCCGCGCCGCGCTCCGACAGTAGAATTGCAGAAGTATTTTACTGACCTCCGGAAGGAGTGGGTCGGCGAATTCCCTGAGCGGGTGGAGTGCAGGATCGAAGCGGACCGGGACCGAGTCGATGACATCTTGTTCCGCCGGCATACCGGTGTCCAAGGCGGCATCGGACAAAGCAATTGGGACGACCGGATGAAGAACAACTTCGTCATCCGGACGGGAAACGGCGGCGGTCTGCATGTCGCCGATGAGATCGAAAAGCGGCTGAAAGACGCCAACATGCTTCCCAGTCGGAAAATTCCCAGGTCGAACATGAACCGCTTGTTATCTGCGGAAGCGCTGCGCAACCGGGTGGGAATTTCAGTCAAGAAGGGCAAGCTGGAGTTCATCCGGAATGAGGATGACACGCTGAGGGCCTTACAGCGAATCGCCAGCGATCTTGCTACCCGACAGATCACGCTGGACAATATCTGGGACACTCAAGATAAGCTTGAATATATCGACCGCCTTGACGAGGAAGGCGTTCTTCCTGGCGCTTCATCGAAACCCAAGGCTGCAGATGCGCAAACAAGGTCCGGTCCGACAAAGCTTACAAAGCCGCCGGCTAAGAAGCCTTCAGCATGGCCCCATCTGATCCCCCAGGTGGATTATGGAATCGCCTGGACGGCGCGTCTCCAGCGCCACCGCGAGATATGGGAGGAGCTGCAGTTTCGTCTGGATTTGACCGCGCACCCGAATGCGATCTCTGTGCTGTTTCGCGTGCTGATTGAGCTTTCTGTCGAAAATTATATCAAGAACGCGAAGCTGAAAACGATCCACGATGGCGACAAGCTCGCCAAGCGTGCCGCGAAAGTGGCTGAGGATATGTTCGCCAACAGAAAAATCGATAAGAAGCATCTCGGCGTGATCAACAAGCTGCAGCAGGGTGAAGCGCTGATTTCCGTCGATACCTTAAACCGTTACGTGCATTCCTCAAATTTCAATGTCTCTCCTGAACACCTGAAGATGATTTGGAACGCACTTTCTGCGTTTATTGTTCTTTGCCTGGCAGCGTAGCGAGCGTGAAGTGAGCAGCTGATTTCGACCTAAATATCCCGCGCGTCGCTCGGGCGCGGATGTCCGCTACCGGCGCTATCCTGCCAGCTAAGCAAACTGCCGTAATCGGGGCATTTAGAGTCGTACGGAAAGGCGTCTATCCTATTAGCTTTGAAGTCTTCCGTGACGGAGGGCGAACCGATGGAGTTGCCAACCAAGCACCACTTCAATCCAGCCTTTTCGCTGAAGCCCTGGGCAGGTAAGGACGAAAACGTCTGCCAGATGCGGAAGATCGGCGGGAAGGTTGTTCCGCGAAGAGTCCATCCTAACGCCACTGGATTCGCGAAAAACGTGTATCAGATCAGCGGGTTGGCCCCTGAGAAGGCGCAGTATGTCGAGACGAACTTTTTTAACCGGGGCAATCCCGCTCACCGTCATCCCCACCGCCAACGGCCTTGCGAGGGAGGAAGCCGCCCTTGGTAGATGAGGCTTCCTGCTGTTTATAGGCCCCGAACCATGAGGTTAACATGGTGGATTACAGGGACCTCGCTACCGTGAAGCAGGTTGCGGCGGATTCGCCGGTCATCACGGAGCACACGTTGCGCTGGTGGATATTCCATGCGGAGACGAATGGACTGAAGCCCGCGCTGCTGAAGATCGGTGGCCGGGTCTACATCGACCGCGCCGAATTCAACAAGTGGCTGGAGGGCCAGCGCATGGCTCCGAAGCCGTTGAAGCCTGCGGCCTGACCGGCCCCTATCTAAGACTGAAGCCCCATTCTCGCGGTGGGGCTTCTTTTGCTACCCGAAGCTCGCATCACGGTCAGAACGGGATACAGTTCGCGGTATCCAGTATGTCTGCACAAAGCTTTTCGAGGCTTGCCGAACGTTTCCCCGCTTCCCATGCGAAGGCAAGACTGGCGCCGATATGAAGCGAATTCTTCCGCAGACCTCCGGCATGTCCATAGCGCTTGTCGGCTTCGGCACGGAATGTGGCCCAGTCCGCCGCGCCGATTTCGGCCTCCACGACTGCACCGATGTCGGAGTGCCACATTGTGAAACCCGCGCCCCGAGCCGTCGCAGTTGGCATGGGGTCGGCTCCGGGATTACCGACAAGGGCAAGAAGCGCCTTGTTGTCTCTCTCGTGCTTGGCCTTGCTGCCGTTCTTGTCGGGCTTTTCAGCATCTGAATCGAAAACTAGGTATGTCGGAATGCGCATGTGCCTGGCAATCACGATAGGCTGTAGCAGCTCGCTCTTCCCGTTGGCCGGCACGATGTGGCAACCGAAACGCCGATAAGCGTCCGACCGGTCAAGGAGATTGAGATAGGCAAGTATATAGGCCACGTCCTCCAGCCCCTCGACCAGCACAAGGCGGCGAGTGAAAAACATCTCGTTCAAGCCCGGTTGCAAGGCTTGGTGGACTTTGGCTAGCGCACCGGCCGGTTTGATGGGCTGCTCACCCGTAGCGCCGGCGACTGCGGCGCCGATCTCCGTGAACGTCATGTGAGAGACGGCAGAACATTGTTCGCCCTGTTCCTTCCTGACCATCCGCACGTCTTCGAATCCCTCACCGGAGACAAACAGGGGATTGTGGGTGCATACGATCACTTGGGAATTGCCGCGGCTAAGTTTGTGAAGAACGGAGGCCAGATGACGCGCCTGCGGCGGATGCTGGTACAGCTCGGGCTCTTCACATGCGAGGACCAGCGTCGGGGCGCCTTCGGCTTCGGTGCCGGCAAGTTCCTGCAACAGCGCCAGAAGATATGAACGCTGGAGCCCGTGACCGAAGCGCGCCAGCTCGCCTTCAAATTCTCCTTCGCCGGCGAGAATGTGCGCCCAAGGCTCTTCGACGCGGACAGACTTTTCCGGGTCCTGCTTCCATTGAAGGCGCAGACGTGCGTCCGGATGCGCCCATTCGGACAGCCGCGTTCTAAGAGCAGTAGAAATGTCGTCCAAGACGTTCTGGTTCTCATCCAGAAGCGTCTGGTATTGTTGCTGCATCGTTGACCGAAGAGCCTTTACAGTCTCATCAAAGTTTGTCTTTGAGCGAACGGTGCGAGCGAGAAGCTTGCCTAAAGCAGAGTTTCGCACCTCAACCTGCTCGGATGTCGCGTCTTTTACAGCCGGCACATAGACCCACTGAATGTGCTTTGCGAGACGGTTTGTGCCTTTTGAAAAGCCGTAGAATTGATCCTCACTCGAAATAAGTTGGCATTCTTCCGGTCGCGCCGCTTCGTATTCGCGTAACGCTTGGAGCATGGCATCCTTAGTGCCAGGCGCTTGGAGATCCGAATGGGTCTCGCGTAAGCCCGTGTAAATCACCTTGAGATCAGCGACTTTGCTGCCCGCATCGGCCGCTTCGAAGAAGGGTGCGAACGCACGCATGGCGAGCCGCTGACCGTATTGCTTCACCTGTGCTTTCCCTGTGGCGGCGTCGAAGGTGGCGACAGCCGATACGACAAGCTGATCTTGCCGCACATAATCCGCAAAAGCCTCCTTCGCCTCGTCGCTGAGATCACAAAATGTGAGCGTGATCCTTACCGGTGCGTCCGACTTCTTGCAGTGGAAATCCTCCTCATCCAGCTGGCTCAAGTCAGTTGGCAAATTCGCCGACTCGCGGAAGAACACATTAAGGGCAGTGAGCACCGTAGATTTGCCAGCGCCATTGGGGCCAACCAGGCAGGCGTAGTCATTGAAGGGAATAGTGGCGTCCGCGAACGACCTGAAATTCTCGATTATTAGAGATGCTA
>JAJYTL010000265.1 GCA_021793055.1 Pseudomonadota bacterium | reverse complement strand
CCGGACCGAGATCGGATGCCGGCGTGTTGATCAGGTCCCGCACCATGACCATGGCGGCAGCGGTACGCATCACCGCGGCACGGTCCGCCGCCGCTGGCCAGACCAGGCGCGGCGCCGCCTTGTCCGGACCCGGGCGGTAGCGGCGAAAGCGATAATGGCCAAGCGCGAAGCCGAGCGCCGCCTGGCTCGCGGCGCGACCACCGGCAAAATAGGCTTGCCCGGACGCCAGGCAATAGGCCCCGGCCGGCAAGGCGGCGGCAAGCCCGGCATAGGCCCAGAGATCGTCCGCCTCTTCGATGCCGAGAAGCACGCCGGCAAGCGCGCCATCCGGCCCCGGCAGCAAGAGGATCTGCCCCGCCTTGGCCTCGAAGCCCGCTTTTTCGCTCCAGGCCGCCGGAGCCTGCGGCTGCGCTTGGCGCCAACCGGCGAGGTCGGCGGCCTTCAACGCCGTGATCGGAACGGCGGCGGAGTCTTGGTCGATAAGATGGAATTCCACGGCACCCTTCCTCTCGCGCAAACCTCTGTCGGAAGCCCGAGAATGGCCGATGCCCGCGCGCGTGAAAAGACCCGAAACCAGCTTGCAATGCGCCGCCGGATCGGGCGAGATGCGGAAAACCTGGGGCATAGCGCATGAGCACCCTCCGTATCGTCATCGGCGACAAGGCCTACTCGTCCTGGTCTCTTCGCGCCTGGCTGATCCTGAAGATGAGCGGACTACCGTTCGAGGAAATCAAGGTCAAGCTGCGCCAGCCCGACACGGCGGCGGCGATCCGCCGCTATTCGCCGAGCGGCAAGGTGCCGCTGCTCTATGACGGCGACCTTCGCGTCTGGGAATCGCTCGCCATTGGCGAATATCTGGCCGAGCGGGTCAAGACCCTGGCCTTGTGGCCGGCCGATGGCGAGGCCCGCGCCGTGGCGCGCGCCGTCAGCGCCGAAATGCACGCTGGCTTCGCCGCCCTGCGCCGCGAGTTGCCGATGGACTGCGGGCGCCGGGAGACGAAATCGCCGCAAGGCGAGGCCGCGGCGGACATCGCCCGCGTCACCGAGATTTGGCGCCACTGCCGCGCGACCTATGGCCAAGGCGGGCCATTCCTGTTCGGCGCCTTCAGCGTCGCCGATGGCATGTTCGCCCCGGTGGCAAGCCGCTTTCTCACCTACGACATACCGCTCGATCCGGTTTCCGGCGCCTATCGCAACGCTCTCCTCGCGCTTCCCGCCATGCAGGAGTGGATGCGGGACGCGGCGGCCGAGGCGTGATCCGGCGATGACCGGCACGACCCCGGCAACGCTTCCCCCCGAGACCGAGGCGCGCCCGACCGTCCAGCTCCTCGCCGGCCACGGCCAGCGGCTGCGCCGCGGCGCGCCCTGGGTGTTCTCGAACGAGGTCAAGTTCGGCCCGGAACTGCGCCGGCTTGCGCCCGGCACGCTGGTCGAGCTTCGCGACCCGGCCGGCCATACCCTTGGCAACGCGAGCTTCAATCCCCATTCGCTGATTTGCGCCCGGCTCTGGTCGGAAGATGCGGCGACGCCAGTCGACCGCGCCTTTTTCGCCGCGCGGCTCCGGGCGGCGCTGGAGTTGCGCCGACGCTTTTTCGATAGGCCCTATTACCGGCTGGTCCACGCCGAGGCCGACCGGCTGCCCAGCGTCGTCATCGACCGTTACGGCGACCTTCTGTCGCTGCAAACCAACACCGCCGGCGCCGAGCGGCTGTTGCCGGAAATCCTCGCCGCCCTCGACGAGGTTCTGGCGCCGGCCGCGGTGCTGCTCAAGAACGACTCGCCGGTTCGCGCCCTGGAAGGCCTGCCCTGCGACATCCGCGCCGCCAAAGGCACGATCCCGGGACCGATCGAGATCGTCGAGAACGGCGCCCGCTTTCAGATCGATCTCTTGCAGGGCCAGAAGACCGGCTGGTTCTACGATCTCGCCGCGGCGCGGGCGATGACCGCGCCCTTAGCCGCCGGCGGCCGCATGCTCGATCTCTATAGCCATACCGGCGCCTTCGCGATCCAGAGTGCGCTGGCCGGCGCCACCGAGGTCCTGGCCATCGAGCGGTCGGAGACGGCAATCGCGCTGGCCCGGGCGTCAGCCGCCTTGAACGCGGTTGCCGAACGCTGCCGCTTCGACAAGGCGGACGTCTTCGCGGCGCTCGCCCGGCTCAGCGACGAGGGCGGACGGTTTCAGCTTGTGGTCGCCGACCCGCCGAGTTTCGTCAAGGCCAAGAAAGACCTGCCGAGCGGCATCAAGGCCTACCGCAAGCTGACTCGGCTCTGTGCGCCGCTGGTCGCCCCGGGCGGCTTTTTCTTCATCGCCTCGTGCTCGCATCATGTCGGCGCCGAGGCCTTCGCGGCCGAGGTCGCCCACGGCCTGCAGCAGGCGGGACGCAGCGGCCGCATTCTCGCCGCCGGCGGCGCCGGGCCCGACCATCCGCTGCATCCGGCGCTGCCCGAAACCGCGTATCTGAAATGGCAGCTGCTGCAGCTCGACTGATCCGGCGGCCGGCGGCCAAATTCTTGCTGCAGCGCAAAAATACACGGGCTTTTTGTGGTGGCTATCGGCCCCGGCTAGCTTTTATGGTACACGTCCCGGACAACACAAAAATCGACACCTCCGGCCACCCGGCCGGCGCGACGAGGAGGACCCATAGTGGCGCAAACACCGCAATCGACCCGGCAGACGGCCCCCGCCGGCGTCACCATCCTGGGCGAAATGAAACCCGGCTTCGAGACCGTCCTGACGCCCGAGGCGGTGGAGTTCATCGTTGGGATCGAACGCAAATTCAGGGCCGAGCGTAAGCGGCTCCTCGCCCGACGGGCCGAGGTTCAGGCGCGGCTCGATGCCGGTGAGAAGCCGGATTTCCTGAAGGAGACGAAAGACATCCGCGACAAGGATTGGACCGTCGCGCCGTTACCGAAAGACCTTCTCGACCGCCGGGTGGAAATCACCGGCCCGACCGACCGCAAGATGGTGATCAACGCGCTGAATTCCGGCGCCTCCGTCTTCATGGCCGATTTCGAGGACGCCAACACCCCGACCTGGAGCAACCAGATCGAGGGCCAGATCAACCTCCGCGACGCCAACGCCGGCACCATCACCTACGACGACCCGGTGAGCGGCAAGAACTACCGCTTGAACCCGAAGATCGCCGTCCTGCTGGTGCGGCCGCGCGGCTGGCATCTCGAGGAGCGCCACGTCCTGGTCGACGGTGAGCCCATGGCCGGCGCCTTTTTCGATTTCGGCCTCTACTTCTTCCACAACGTGAAGACCCTGCTCGCCAAGGGCAGCGGGCCGTATTTCTACCTGCCGAAGATGGAGAGCCATCTCGAGGCCCGGCTTTGGAACGAGGTGTTCCTCCATGCTCAGGCGAGCCTCGGCGTCCCGACCGGCACGATCAAGGCGACGGTGCTGATCGAGACCATTCTCGCCACCTTCGAGATGGACGAGATCCTGTGGGAACTGCGCCAGCATTCGGCTGGGCTGAATTGCGGCCGCTGGGACTACATCTTCAGCTTCATCAAGAAGTTCAGCGCCCAGCCCTGGGCGGTGTTGCCGGACCGCGGCGATGTCGGCATGACCTCGCATTTCCTGCGCTCCTACAGCCTGCTTCTGATCAAGACCTGCCACCGCCGCAACGTCCATGCCATGGGCGGCATGGCGGCGCAGATTCCGATCAAGAACGACCCGGCGGCAAACGAAGCGGCGCTTGCCAAGGTCCGCGCTGACAAGGAGCGCGAGGCGAGCGACGGCCACGATGGCACCTGGGTCGCCCATCCGGGGCTGGTGCCGATCGCCAAGGAGGTCTTCGACCGGCTGATGCCCGAGGCCAATCAGATCGCCCGCAAGCGCCAGGATGTCGCAGTCACCGCCGCCGATCTGATCGAGGTGCCGAAGGCAAAGATCACCGAGGGCGGCCTGCGCCAGAACATCAATGTCGGCATCGGCTATCTCGAAGCCTGGCTTCGCGGCATCGGCTGCGTGCCGCTTTACAACCTGATGGAGGACGCGGCGACGGCCGAGATCTCCCGCGCCCAGGTCTGGCAATGGGTGCATCAAAAGTCGAAGCTCGACGACGGCCGCACGGTCGATCTCGATCTCTGCGACCGCATCATCGCAGAGGAGCTGCAGAAGACCAGCGACATGGTCGGCGAGGCGCAGTTCAAACAGGGCCGTTATGGCGATGCGGCTGCGATCTTCCGCAAGCTCATCGCGACGCCGAGCTTCGTCGAGTTCCTCACCCTTCCGGCTTACGATCAGCTGGTGGCGGAGGGCGCCTGACGGCTGGCGCCTGAAAGCGGATCGGCGACAGACCGGGCCGGCTCGAGAAATCGGGCCGGCCCTTCCGTTATCTGGCGCCCCACCTTACTCGCCACCCAGGCGCCTCGGAACGCTCAGCGGTGGCGGTCGGCCTCACGTTGGCTTTCTCGCCTGGGATAGATGAAGCCATAGGCCAAATCGGCGGCGCCGAAGGTGTCGGCCCGCGCGTTCCAGACCCTGACCGCGCGCCAGGAATTATCCGCCGAAACGTCGAGCACGCGAGAGACATGTCCCGGCTCCTCGTTCGGCCAGTGGGTATGCGCGACGATAATCTCTCGCGGCGACAGGATACGTTCCACCACCGCGACATGGCCAAGCGGCAGCCGGCGGGTGCGGCGCCACACCAGAACCGCGCCGCGCCGCGGCCGATCGCCCCGCCGGTAGCGGCCCTCGGCGCGCCGCCACCAGGTCCAGGCATCACCATGAATGGCGACGCCCGAGACACGGCGGGCATAAGGAACGCATTCGACGGTCGGCGGGATCGCGGCTTGCGGCGCCGAAGCGAGGGGCGAGGGCACAAGATGCGGCGCACTCTCGCAGCCGGCAAGCGCCAGAATCACGATCAGC
>JAJYTL010000264.1 GCA_021793055.1 Pseudomonadota bacterium | reverse complement strand
TCAAGATCTGCCAGCTGGTCAATCTGCTCGACCGCGGCCAGCCGGTGCGCATGTCGAAGCGGGCTGGCAGCTTCGTCACGCTGCGCGACGTGGTCGACGAGGTCGGGCGCGACGTGGTGCGATTCATCATGCTGACCCGGCGCAACGACGCGCCGCTCGACTTCGACTTCGCCAAGGTGACGGAGCAATCGAAGGACAACCCGGTCTTCTACGTGCAATACGCCCATGCCCGCGCCCATTCGGCGCTGCGCGTCGGCCAGGGGCAATTCCCCGATCTCGACGTCTCGGCGGCGGCGCTGGCGAAAGCCGATCTCGGCCGCTTGACCCATCCGGCCGAGCTTGCTTTGATTAAGGATATGCTAAACTGGCCGCGCGTGGTGGAAACGGCGGCGGAGGCGCATGAGCCGCATCGCGTGGCGTTCTACCTCTACGATCTGGCATCGTCCTTCCATGCCTTGTGGAACCTGGGAAAGGACGCCGCCGAGTTGCGCTTCGTTCTCGCCGACGACCGGGCCCTGACCACGGCGCGACTCGCGATGACGCGGGCCCTGGCCCTGGTGATCGCCTCCGGCCTCAAGGTGCTTGGCGTCCAACCAATGGAAGAGATGCGCTAAATGACAGACGGCGACAGGTTGCCCGAAGACTACGGCCACATTCTTCCGCCCGAGAAGCCGCGCCGCTTTCCCGGCGGCGTCATCGTCGGCGTCATCATCGTCATCGCCTTCGCCGGCGGGCTTTGGTACGGCTATCACCGCGGCGTCAACGAAAGCGGACCGAACGGCGCGCCGCCCCTGATCAAGGCCGCGCCCGGCCCGAGCAAGGTCACGCCGGCCAATCCCGGCGGCATCGACATCCCGAACCAGAAGGCGAGCGTCTACGACCGCATGACCGGCAATGGCAGCCAGCCGACCGTCGAGCATCTGGCGCCGCCGCCGCAACAGCCGATGGCCGGTGCCCTGCCGGAAGGCAACGGCGGCCAAGCCGCGTCCGGCCAGACGACGCCCGGCCAGACGGCTGGCGAAGCGCCGGCCACAAGCTCGGCCAGCCCGGCCTCGGGCGCCGCCGAGCCGGCCGGAAGCCCGGCCGCGCCGCCGCCGGCCACGCTCGCCAAGCCGCCGGCCGAAATGCCGGCGCCGGCGGCGCCGGCAAAACCGGAACAGCCGGCGGCGGCACCGGCGGCCAAACCGGCACCTGCGGCCAAACCGGCGGCGCCGGCCAAGCCCGCGGCCGCGGCGCGGCCGCAAACGCCGAAACCGGCGCGGATCGCCGCCGGCGAAGAAATCCGCGCCCAGATCGGGGCTTATCGCAGCGTCGCCGATGCCAGCGCGGAGTGGCGGCGGATGATCAAGGCCGACGCCGACCTGATGCACGGCCTCCGGCCGGCGATCCGCCGCGTCGATCTCGGCGCGCGCGGGGTGTTCATGCGTCTGCAGGCCGGCCCCTTCAACAATGTCGTGGCGGCGCGCCGCTTCTGCGCCGAGCTCAAAGCGAAGGGGCATGGGTGCTTCGTTGTCACGCGCTAAGCGGGGGCGGACGAAGGGAAACCCGGTCAAGGCGGTCATTTTCGGCTGCGCCGGACCGCGGCTGGGTGCCGCGGAGGCGCGTTTTTTCGCCGCGACGCAGCCCTTCGGCTTCATCCTGTTCGGCCGCAATTGCGCCGACCCGGAGCAGGTGCGGGCGCTGGTCGCGGCCTGCCGCGCGGCGGTCGGGCGCGCCGACGCCCCGGTGCTGATCGACCAGGAGGGCGGCCGCGTCGCCCGCCTCGGCCCGCCGCATTGGCGCAAGGCGCCGGCCGCGCGGGTCTTCGGCGAGCTTTACGAACGCAACCGCCAGGCGGCGATCAGCGCCGCCGAGGCCAACGCCCGGTTGATCGCGGCCGAGCTCGGCCCCCTTGGCATCGACGTCGATTGCACGCCCGTTCTCGACGTGCCGGCCAAGGACGGCCACGAGATCATCGGCGACCGCGCCTTCGCAACCGATCCGGCGACGGTGATCGCGCTCGGCCGCGCGGTCTGCGCCGGGCTTGCCGCCGGCGGCGTGCTGCCGGTGGTGAAGCACATCCCGGGCCACGGCCGCGCCCGCGCCGACAGCCATCACGATCTGCCGGTGGTCGAAGCGCCGCTGGACGAGCTACGGGCGGTGGATTTTGCGCCCTTCGTAGGCTTGGCCGACGCGCCGCTCGCCATGACCGCCCACGTGCTTTATACAGCCCTCGACAACGAACGGCCGGCCAGCACCTCGGCGCGGGTGATCGGCGACATCATCCGCGGCGAAATCGGCTTTCAGGGTATGCTCATTTCCGACGATATCGGCATGAAGGCGCTCTCGGGCGATTTCGCGGCGCGGACGCAAGCCTGCCTCGCGGCGGGATGCGACGTCGTGCTGCATTGCTCCGGCGCGATGGCGGAAATGATCGAGGTCGCCACCGCCGCCGGTCCGCTCGGCGACAAGGCGGCGGCGCGCTACGACGCGGCGCGGCGCGCGGTGCACGCGGCTTCGGGGCCGATCGACGTCGCCGCCGAGCGGGCGCGCCTCGAGGCCCTGTTCGCCGCCGAGGCGGACGCGTGAGCACCACCATCCTGCACATCCTCTACCAGGCTTCGGTGATGGTGATCCCGGTGGTGATTGCGATCACGTTCCACGAAGCCGCGCACGGCTTCGTCGCCTGGCGGCTCGGCGACGACACCGCCTATCGCGCCGGCCGCGTGACCTTCAACCCGCTGCGCCATGTCGACCCTTACGGCACCGTCATCCTGCCGGCGATCCTGCTGCTGCTGCGGGCGCCGTTTCTGTTCGGCTACGCCAAGCCGGTGCCGGTCAACTTCAGCCGCCTGCGCGAACCGCGGCGCGACATGGTCTGGGTCGCCCTGGCCGGCCCCGGCATCAACCTGGCGCTCGCCTTTGTCGCCGGGCTGATGGGCCATCTGCTGCCGCTTCTCCCCGACGCCGCCGCCAACTGGCTGGCGCAGAACCTCCAGGTCGCGATCGTCATCAACTTGGTGCTGGCGATCTTCAACATGATCCCGCTGCCGCCCTTGGACGGCGGCCGGGTCGCGGTCGGGCTGTTGCCGAACCGGCTTGCCATCCCCTTGGCCCGCACCGAGCGCTACGGCATCCTGATCCTGATCCTGTTTCTCGTGCTGCCGCCGCTCGCCGGCAGCCGGTTTGGCCTCGACCTCAATATCTTCCGCTGGCTGCTTGGGCCGCCGGTCGAATTCCTTTATCATTGGATTCTGATTCTGACCGGGAACTGAGGCCGGGAGTGACTGCGAGCCATAGCGAACAGCCTTTCGAGCTCGACCCGCCGAGCCCCGGGGAAACCCTTGTCGTCGATATCCAGGGCTTCGAGGGGCCGCTCGACCTGCTGCTGTCGCTGGCGCGCGAGCAGAAGGTCGATCTGCGCCAGATATCGATCCTTGCCCTGGCCGAGCAGTATCTCGCCTTCATCGCCGAGGTCCGGCGGGTCCGGCTCGAACTCGCCGCCGACTATCTCGTGATGGCGGCCTGGCTCGCCTATCTCAAGAGCCGCCTGCTGTTGCCGGAACCGCCGGCCGACGACGAACCGAGCGGCGAGGAAATGGCCGAGCGCCTGACTTGGCAGCTCCGCCGGCTCGAGGCCATGCGCGACGCCGCGGCCCGCCTCATGGCTCAGCCGCAGGTCGGCCGCGACATCTTCTTGCGCGGCCGGCCCGAGGGCATCCGCGTCATCCGCACTTCGGTCTATCAGCTCGAATTCAATGAATTGCTCAGGTCCTACGGCGGTTCGCGGGCGCGGCGCAGCAAGCTGCCGACCCTTCGCATCGACCGCCGCTCGGTGTTTTCCGTCGAGCAGGCGCTGATCCGGCTCGGCGAGATGATCGGCTGGATGCCGGACTGGTCGATGCTGCAAAGTTTCCTGCCGCCGCAGATCGCCGATTCCTTCGGTCTGCGCTCGGCCACCGCCTCGACCCTGGTGGCGAGCCTCGAACTCGCGCGCCAGGGACTGGTTCAACTCCGCCAAGGCCAGCCTTTCGGCCCGATCCATTTGCGCCGGCTGCCCGATTCCACGGATTCCACATGACCCTCGATCCGCAGCATCTGCGCATGGCGGAGGCGCTTCTGTTCGCCGCCGCCGAACCGCTCGACTCCGCCACGCTCAAGGCGCGGCTCCCCGAGGATGCCGACATCGACGCCGTTCTCGCCGCCTTGACCGAGCACTACCAGGCGCGCGGCGTGACGCTGCGCGAGTTGGCCGGCGGCTTCGCCTTCGCCACCGCCCCGGACCTCGCACATCTCCTGGAGCAATATCGCGAGGCGCCGCGCCGGCTGTCCCGCGCCGCCACCGAGACCTTGGCGATCATCGCCTATCACCAGCCGGTGACGCGGGCGGAGGTCGAGGAAATCCGCGGCGTCGCCTTGGGCCGCGGCACGCTCGACCTCTTGCTCGAGACCGGCTGGGTCCGCATGCGCGGTCGCCGGCGCACGCCGGGGCGGCCGATCACCTATGGCACCACCGAGGCGTTTTTGATCCAATTCGGCCTCGGCGCCTTGAGCGACCTGCCGGGCATCGCCGAACTCAAGGCGGCCGGGCTGCTCGATCCGCGCATTCCGAGCGACAGCCTAGCCGGGCCGGCGCCGGGCGAAAGCCCGGACAGCGAAGAGGACCCGCTCGAGGACGGCGCCGTCGAAGAGAACGCGGCGGAGGCCGAGAGCGTGCCCGAGGCCGAGGCCGAAGCGGCAGCCGAGGAGACCGCCGAAGGGCGCGCGGAAGCCGCAACCTCCGAGCCCGAAGCCGAAACCCTCAGGCCGGATCGGGTGTGATCCGGCGGCGACACGAAATCGCCGCGAATTTGTCTTTGGATTTATCGAATTTAGAGTAGATTGGCCGGCGCTGCATGGACCCTTGGGGGGGTTCATT
>JAJYTL010000263.1 GCA_021793055.1 Pseudomonadota bacterium | reverse complement strand
AACAAGTACTGATAGGCGTACGCTTCGGAGTCCAGCTTCGCGCCGGGATATCTATTCCAATACCAAGTGCCCCCCACGTCACTGGCTGTGTCATATGCGCGAACGTTTAGCCCGAGCTCCCTAAGTTGATGCAATTGATACAGCCCGCCGATGCCAGCACCTACCACCATTGCATCCAGTGTGCGCGTTCGTTGATGATTCTTCGCCGTCCGGACAGCGTTCAAAGTACCAGGCATTCTCTTTTTTCCTCCATCTCCGAGTCAGGTTGCATTTGACGCGGGGGCTTTTGTTCCCTGCCGTATTTCAGCGACTCCGGCATCCAACGACGCCAATTGCATGTCATTGATGCGTGCGGTTCTGCACTCGTCTTAGCCGCTTTATGATTTAGGAACTAAACGTAACGACGCTGTCGACTCCCTATCAGCCAAGCCAATTTCAGGGTCTTATTTTAGATCACTGCTGTCCGGTTTACTGAAGGCGCAAAGCGCTGAAAGCCGCGGATTGCGCGGGTTTCCGGTTGAAAATCGTTGTCCTCGACTTGAACTCGGATACAGCGTTTGGGCGGGCTTGGGCTTTCCGCCTGCCCGGAGTGGCCGATGTATGCTGGCACGACGCTGTTCTCCCAGCTTATGGAATTTCTGCCCTGGAAGACGTTTCACCGGATTGTCGCCCGTTACGGCGACCGTCGGACGCGGACGCTGTCCTGCGGCGAGCAGTTTCGCGCCATGGCGTTCGCGCAGTTGACCTACCGCGAGAGCCTGCGCGACATCGAGGCCTGCCTGTCGGCGCAAGCCTCGAAGCTCTACCACATGGGCTTCCGCCAACCGATCCGGCGTTCGACCCTGGCCGATGCGAACGAGAGCCGGGACTGGCGTATCTACGCGGAACTGGCGCAACGACTGATCGCCCACGCCAGAAAACTCTACGCCAGCGAGGACCTGGGGCTGGAGTTGACCAACACGGTCTACGCCCTGGACTCGGCGACCATCGATCTGTGCCTGTCGGTCTTTCCCTGGGCGCGCTTCCGCACGACCAAAGCAGCAGTGAAGATGCACACCCTGTTGGATCTGCGAGGCAACATTCCGAGCTTCATTCACGTTTCCGACGGCAAGCTGCACGACGTTCATGCGCTCGACCTGCTCATTCCGGAAGCCGGTGCTATCTATGTCATGGATCGCGGCTACGTCGATTTCCCTCGCCTTCATGTCTTGCACCAAGCTGGAGCGTTCTTCGTTACGCGCGCCAAATCCAACCTCGATGCCCACCGGGTTTATTCGGCGCCGACCGACCGCGCCAGCGGCATCATCTGCGACCAGACCATCGCCCTCGATGGTTTCTACAGCCGCCAGGATTATCCCGAACACCTGCGCCGTGTTCGCTACCACGACATCGAGACCGCAAAGACGTTGGTGTTCCTCACCAACTTCTTCGCCGTTTCGCCTCTGACCATCGCCGCCCTCTACAAAAACCGCTGGCGGGTGGAGCTCTTTTTCAAATGGGTCAAACAACATCTGCGCATCAAGCAATTCTATGGGACCTCGCAGAACGCGGTGAAGACGCAGAACTGGATTGCCGTGTCGGTCTACGTCCTCGTCGCCGTCGTCAAGAAGCGCCTCGGCCTGGAGGCCTCGCTCTACGCTTTGCTGCAGATTCTCTCCGTTACGCTCTTCGAAAAAAATCGAGATAGAAAAGGCACTTACCATCAGCGACCACAGAACCGATATTTGCCCAATCACTAACCAGTTGAGGCTATTTGCGTTTTAACCGGACGCCAGTGATTTTAGATCATTCATTGGGGATGATAATGCACTAGTACATCATTAAGTGTCAAGCTCATCTTCAGTAGCCGGTAATCCGCCATCACATTGAAGGCCGATCTCGGCTCGGGTTGAATGCCCCCAAGGCATGGGGGAGGCGGGGTGTTAGCGGCGGTGTAAAAGCGCGCATATTCGGCGGAATCGCGGAGTATGGCTGGGAGATAAAGAAAGGGACCGATCGCGGCCCCTTTGTTTTCGGTGGTGACAGGTGATAGCTCGGTTCAGCCAGGCGGATTGGTGGACTTTATCTTCTTGGGGCGGAGTTTCGAGGGTTGGCGCTGGCGGCGGATTTCGTCCTGAAGGCGGACATTGTAGATGGCCCAGACCTGCTCACGCAGGTCATCAAGGATCTCGTAGACGGCGAGCGCCTGCTCGGGCGTCCAATAGGTGGGGACGGTAAAGATCGGCTTGGTCATCACTTGATGCCGCGGCGCTGGCGGGCGCGCTGTTCGGAACGCTCTTTGGCTTCCTTGAGGCGATAGGACGTAAGCATCCGGCCAGAACCGCGGTGAGATAGCGGGAGTCTTGCCCGGTATTTGCAGGATGGTTTGTGGGGCGGCTACGCGGCCAGAGTTTGGGCCTGGTTTTTCTTCCAGTTCCAGGGCATCAGTTCGTCAAGCCGCTGTGCGGGGTGATCGGCAATGCGGGCGAGGACGTCGGCGAGCCAGGCCTGCGGATCGACGTTACTCAATCGGCAGGTCATGATGAGCGTAAACATGACCGCGGCCCGCTCGCCGCCGCGATCGGGGCCGGCGAAGAGCCATGAGCGACGGCCGAGAGCCACTCCGCGCATTGCGCGTTCGGCGGAATTGTTGGTCAGGCAAATCCGGCCGTCCTCGAGGAAGCGTATGAAGCCGTCCCAACGCTTGAGGAGATAGTCCATGGCCTTGGCGACCGGAGCATGGCGGGAGAGCCGTGCGCGCTCGGCGCGCAGCCAGGCCTCGAGCTCGGCAACCAGGGGCGCGCTGCGCTCGGCGCGAACGATCTGACGTTCCGCCGCACTCAGCCCGTTGATCTCCCGCTCGATCTCGAACAGCGCGTCGATCCGCTTCACCGCCTCGAGCGCCAGCGGCGAGATCGGTGGCGCGTTCTTACCTCGCTGGCGTTACCGGCAATATCGGCGAGCTCGAAGAACTTTCGCCGGGCGTGCGCCATGCAAAAAGCGGCGGTAACCGGTCCCGGTTCTCGATCGGGACGAAAGAGCCTGTTGTACCCCGCGTAGGCGTCAGCCTGCAGAATACCGCTATAGCCGGCGAGATGCCGTTCGGGGTGCTCGCCCGATCGATCACGAGAATAATAGAAGAGCGCCGCCGGCGGATCCGTGCCGCCGAAAGGCGTGTCATCGCGGACGTAGACCCAAAGCCGGCCCGTGTCCGTCTTGCCTTTGGCCAACACCGGCACCGTGGTGTCGTCGCCGTGCAGCCGCTCGGCCGAGAGCACGTGGGACACGATAAAATCGTACACCGGCCGCATCACCGAAACGCCCGTGCCCACCTGGTCGGCCAGGGTCGAAAGGCTGAGCTCGACGCCCTCCCGGGCATAGCGCTCGCATTGGCGGTTCAACGGCTGATGCTGACCATACTTCTCGAAGAGGATCATCGCGAGAAGGCTTGGGCCCGCCCAACCCCACGGCACGACATGGAAGGGAGCGGGCGGCTGCGAGATCTTCTCGCAGTCCCGGCAGCTGAACTTCTCGCGCACCGTCTGGATCACCTTCCACTGACGCGGAATGACCTCCAGCGTCTCGGTGACGTCTTCTCCCACCTTGGAAAGCCGCGTCGAACCGCAGCAGCCGCAGCTCTCGGGCGCCGGGAGCACCACCCGCTCCCGCGGCAGGTGCTCGGGGAAGGGCCCGCGCGACGGCCGCCGGCGCGTGAACGACTTCACCACCGAAGCCCGCTTGGCCGCACGCTCGGCGGCGAGGTCGTCCTCGCTCGCATTCGTTTCCAGCTCCTCGAGCTGGATCTCCAGCTGATCCAAAAGACGCGACTTGCGTTCCGAACGCTGGCCATAAAGCTCGCGCCGCAGCTTCTCGATCTGAAGCTTGAGCGCGGCGATGATCGCCTCGGCATTCGCGTTCTTTGCGGTGACTTCGAGGGCTTTCGCCTCCGCCTCGTCCGCTCGCGCTTCCGCAACCGCCAGGGCGGCGCGAAGGGCTTCAATCTCGGCGGAAGTGGCGCTACTCATGCCGCCTAGCGAATCACATCCGGCAGCTTCTCGTCACGACTTTTTACATTATCCGATTCACTTTGACGCACCTCAGCCAACCCGATCAGGCCGCCAGGTGTGAACCGGATTCCGCCAGTCTATCCCCTCCAATAAATAGCCAAGTTGCCCGGGCGATATCGCCACCGCCCCGTCCGCTGGAGACGGCCAGATGAACTTGCCGCGGTCAAGGCGCTTCGTAAATAAACATGCGCCCTGGCCGTCGTGCCAGATCACCTTCAGGAGATCGCCTCGGCGACCCCGAAAACAGAACAGATGGCCGCCCAGCGACTCACGCCGCAGCACCTCTTGCACCTGCAGCGCCAGAGAGGCAAAGCCTTTCCGCATGTCGGTGTGGCCCGTCGCCAGCCATACCCGAACGCCCGAGGGTATCGGGATCATCGCCGTGACAGAACCGCGACCACGCGTGACAATGCCGCCGCGTCCACATCCGCGCCGACAATCACTCGCTCGCCGCTTCCGAGAATAATCTCCATCCGCCCGGCCACTTCACCAGCCCGGTGTCCGTGGATAAGGCTCGCCTGTGACCGAGCGGCCGCCTCCGACCCCACGCTTCGCACCGAACCGATAACCGCCGGAACGAAGCCCGCCACCTCAGTCTCGTCGCCAGCCAATCGTCTCCGAAGCTTCTGTCGCCACGTGAATACCTGGTTCGCGTTGACCTGAGCCCCGAAGCTCATCCAAACGAGTGGAGAGTCCATTCTTCATTTTGAGCCTGCCCCCAACGCTGGACCAGGGCGCTGGTCTTCGAGGGCGCCTGCGTGCTCAGGCGGGGCCATGAAGCACCGAGCAAGACATAAGCGAAACCGGCGGTTTGTTTCCGATCGCGCTGTGCGGACGCACCTCGTTGTACAAGAAAGCTTAAGAACGCCCACAGTAT
>JAJYTL010000262.1 GCA_021793055.1 Pseudomonadota bacterium | reverse complement strand
CGACAGCAGCGGCGTCGCGCCAGATGCGTTCGGCGTCGTGCTCGACCCAACCCGGCTTCGGATAGCTTTGCGGCAGCTCAGCTTGCGCCATCGCCTGCGGTCGGCCGGTCTGATCCATCAGCATCGCCCGAGACGAGGTGGTGCCCTGGTCGATCGCCAGGATGAAGCGCTTCGCCACCATTCCCTTGGATTCCTCTCAGTCCCGTTGTTTTTTTTTCAGGCGTCGCTCGGCTTCGGTCTGGATGTCGCCGGCGCGGAGCGCCGCGGGAGAATTGGGAGGAAGCTTTTCCAGCGCCGCCTTGGCGAGAAACTTCGCGTTGGCGTAATCGCCGATCAGGTAGGAGCGCTCGGCGGCGGCGTATTGGGCGAGCGGGATTTCGTTGGCGCGGCCGTAGGCGACCGAGAGCTGGTACCACATCGAGGGATCGTTGCCGTCGATCTGGGTCGCGAGCTCGAGATTGGAAATCGCCGATTTGAGCAAGGCGGGGTTCTTGCTCTGCACCTCGGCGACGCCGAGTTCGGAGCGCAAAAGCGGCTCGTCCGGCGCCGCGGCGACGGCCTCCCGGTAGTAGCGCACCGACTGCGGCACATGGCCGTTATCGAGCAGCATCTGCCCCTTGAGTTCAAGGAAATAGGGGTCTTTCGGCCGCTTGGCCAAAAGCTCGTCGATCAGCGCCAGCGCCTTGGGCAGATCCGGCTCAAGGTAATAGGCGATGGCGCGAGCATAGAGCGCCGGGATGCTGCGATCGCTGGGCGGGTAGCGGCGCATGGTCTCGTCGAAGGAATCGAGAAAGCCGGTGAGCTTTGCCTTCATCCGCTCGTAAGGCATCTGATAGGCGGCCGGGAAGGGCGTGTTGTAATAGGGCGATCGTTCAACCCGGTCTCGCAATGCCGCAATGCGCTCCGGGGTCAGCGGGTGGGTCATCACATAGGGGTCGACGTGCCCCATCATGATGGTTTCGCGCTGATTGAGGATCTTGAGGAATTGCACCAGGCCGCGGGCGGATTCGTGCGCGCGGGTAAGGAAGGTGACGGCGGCCGCGTCGGCCGACGATTCTTCGACACGCCGGAAATGCAGGAATTGGCGCTCTGCGATCTGCTGGCCGCCGGTCATGACCGCGGCGCCGGCGCCGCCGGCGCCGCCGAGCGCCGCGGCGGCGATGCCGAGCAGCATGGAGGCGACGCTCTCCGCCATGGCGGTCTTCATCGCCTTGCCGCCCATGACGATATGGCCGCCGGCGATGTGGCCGGTCTCATGGCCGATGACGCCGATCAGCTGCCCGGGCGTTTGCGTGGCGAGGATGAGCCCGGTGTAAATGAAGATGCTGGGGCCGGCCGCGGCGAAGGAATTCACCTCCGGATCGTTGACCAGATAGATATGGACGCTCTCCGGTGCGATATTGGCGGCGTTGAAGACTGGAGTTGCGAACATCCGGAGGGTATGTTCGATTTCCGCGTCACGGATCAGGTTCAGCCCCTGTGCCGCTGCCCAGCTTTCGGGGACAAGCACCAATACCGAGGCCACCATCAGGGTGGCGAGCAATCGACGGGTCAGGTTTCCAATGCGCCTCGGCACTCAGGTCACTCCAATTTCCGCATCCGAACCTAGAAAGCGGCGGCGCCTGCGTCAATGGACGCGCTTGGCGGCCGTCGCCATGCTGGCGGCGCTGTCCGCCTGCAGCCTGAACTTCAACCCCGGCGGAAACAACAAGGGCTTCGCCACCGGCGTCCCGATGCTGCCGGTCGGACCCGGCGGCGTTGCCGCGGGCGATCCGCAGGCGGCGGCCGTTGGACAGCGAATTCTGCGTCAGGGCGGCAATGCCGCCGACGCCGCCGCAGCGATGTATTTCGCGCTCGCGGTAACCGATCCAGGCGCCGCCGGGCTGGGCGGCGGCGGACTTTGTCTAATTTACCAAAAGGCCAGCAACAGCGCCACGGTGATGGATTTCCGGCCTGGGGTCTCGGATGCGCCAGGCACCATCGCGGTGCCGGGCAACGTTCGAGGTTTTGCCGCCCTGCAGGGCCGCTACGGGGTGTTGCATTGGGGGCAGGTCGTGGCGCCCGCCGAGATCATGGCCCGCTTCGGTTGGCAACTGTCCCGCGCGAGCTTGCAGGAGATCGCCGATCAGCGTGCGGCGGGTGGTGCTGTGCCAGAGTTGTTTCAGGGTGTTGCCGGTCAGGCCTTGCACGAAGGCGAGACGGTACGCTGGCCGGCGCTCGGCCAAACCTTGAGCGAGATTCATTTCGGCGGCGCGCGGGCCTTCTATCGCGGCCGGCTCGCGGCTGAGATCGTCGCCGCGAGCCGCGCCGCCGGCGGCCAGCTGACGGCCGCCGATCTCGCAAGCTTTCGCGTGCGCATGGAGCGGCCGCTTCAGGTCGAATACAACCATATCGCCCTCCTCGTGCCGCCGTCGGCAGGCGGCGTCGTCTTTTCCCGCCTGTGGCGGCAGATGGTGCAAGGCCCCGGCTTGTTCGTGACGTCGTCCAGCGTCGACTGGGTTAAATTCGGCGCCGCCTTGGCCGGCGCCTATGGCGCGGCGCGGCCCTGGCCGCGGACGCTCGTCAGCAACGCCGAGACCGGTTTTGCCGCGCTCGACAAATTCGGCAATGCCGTGGCTTGCGGGGTGACGATGCTGCGCCCCTTCGGCGTCGCGCGGACGGTCGGCAACACCGGGATCCTTCTCTCTCCAGCACCGGTCCCGGGCAACGACGGGCAGTTCCTCACCCCCGTGGTGGGTGCCAATATCGCCTTGAAGCAAGGCTATCTCGCGGCCAGCGCGAGCGGCGGCATGCCGGCACCGACAGCGCTCTTCGAAAGTCTCGCCGGGGTCTTGCCGGCGCACCAGAACCTGCGCGCGGCGCTCGCCCTGCCGCGAGCGATCCGGGTCGGTCCCGGCCAGCCGCTCTATCATGAAACCGACTTCTCGCCGCCGTTGCTCGACGTCTTCGCCAAACAGGGTATCCGCGGCATCGCGCTGCAGCAGACGCTCGGCCGGGTCAATATGATCTACTGCGCCGGCGGGCTGCCGAAGGACACGAAAGTTTGCGCGGTCCGTGCCGACCCTCGCGGTCTCGGCGTCGGATTGAACGGTTAGCATGAGCAAAATCTCGCGGCGTGGGGCAATCCCGCCGTTTTTCGTCATGGAAGTGATGAAGGCCGCGAACGCGCGGGCGGCGGCGGGCGGCGACGTGATTCATCTCGAAGTCGGCCAGCCGAGCACACCGGCGCCGGCTCCCGTGCGCAAGGCGGCGGAAGCGGCGCTTCGCAGCGAGCGTCTCGGCTATACCGAGGCCTTGGGCCTGCCAGTCTTGCGCGAGGCGATCAGCGGCCATTACCGCCGCCGCTTCGGCGTCGCCGTGCCGCCGGAGCGGATCGTGGTCACGACCGGCTCCTCGGGCGCCTTCCTGCTCGCCTTTCTCGCCGCCTTCGATCCTGGCCAGCGCGTCGCCATCGCCGAGCCGGGCTACCCCGGCTATCGCCATATCTTGAGCCTGCTCGGGCTTGAGGCGGTGGTCTTGCCGGCGCGGCACGACGCCGGTTTTCGCGTCAGCGCCGAACTCGCGGGCGCGGCCGGCCCGCTCGACGGGCTGCTCGTCGCGAGCCCGGCCAATCCCACCGGAACCGTGCTTGCGCCGGAGAGCCTGCGCGCGTTGGTCGATTTCGCCGCGGCGCGCGACATGCTCCTGATCCTCGATGAGATATATCATGGCATCACCTATGGCGCGGCGGCCGAGACGGTACTGAAGTTCTCCGACCGCGCCATCGCCATCAACAGCTTCTCGAAGTACTTTTCGATGACCGGCTGGCGGCTCGGCTGGATGGTGGTGCCGGCGGAATTGCTGAGGCCGGTGGAATGCTTGGCGCAAAATCTTTTCATCTCGGCGCCGACCCTTTCGCAATGGGCCGCGCTTGCGGCGTTCGAGGCCTATGACGAGCTTGACGGTAATGTCGCGCGCTATGCCGAAAACCGCGGCATTCTGTCGCAGGGGCTCGAAACCGCAGGATTCGACGCCTTCGCGCCGGCCGACGGCGCGTTCTATCTATATGCCGATATCAGCCGCTTCGCTGCGGACAGCCAGGACTTCTGCCGCCGCATGCTGGCCGAGACTGGCGTTGCGGCAACGCCGGGCATCGATTTCGATGCACGCGAAGGCCAGAACTTCGTGCGCTTTTCCTATGCCGGCCTGACGGCGGATATGATCGAGGCGGTGAAACGCCTCAAAGACTGGCGAAAATAGCGAGTGGCGGCGAAGCCGCTTAGCTTGCCGTGAGGGAAAAGCCCGCCCGCAAATTCAAGGCGGGCGGCGTCGATCTGTTTAGCTTGGACGCGAGCAAAAGACCGCCGCGCATCGTTCGGCCCGCGCCCGCGCGGGCCGAACGATAACGCTTTATGGTTTTAACGCCGTTGCCACCAGCCGCGGCGCTGGGGCCGCGGCGGCGTTTCGGCCGCGGGTGCGGCTTCCTCCGCTTCCGGCGCCGCTTTGACGGGCTCTGGCCCGGGCTCTGGCGTGGCCTCCGGCTTTTCCGCGGCCGAAGCTTCCGGCGGCGGGACCATGACCTCTACCCTCGGCTCGACGGCGCCGGCCGCCGGCTCGGGCTCCAGCACCAACGGCGCGACGGCGGGTTCCGCCGCCGGAGCCGCAGGCGCCGCCGCGCGAGGCGCCTCGGTTTCCATCGGCAATTCGATCGCGCTTGGCGTCCAAGTGGTGAACAGTTCCGCCGGGGCCTCGGGCATTTCCTCGACGGCGCTCACGACGAAGCCAGGTTCATCGGGGGCCGATGGCGCCTGCAACGCGGGCGTCTCGGCTTCGGCGGCGAAGACGTCCGTCGCTCCGGCGTCGCCGGCCAGGCCCTCGCCGCCCCGCCGCCGGCGCCGCGCGCCAGCGCCTTCAGCCGCCCGGCCTGCGCCCACAGTCGTGCCCGCGAGTCCTGGAC
>JAJYTL010000261.1 GCA_021793055.1 Pseudomonadota bacterium | reverse complement strand
TCGTGCTCAATGGCGGCCGCCGTCATTTCCCGGACGCGAAGCCGGATGTTCGGATATCTGCCGACAAAAGTCCCGAGAATCGGCGGCAGCAGGGTGCGGCTAAAGGATTGGATGACGCCGATGGTGAGCGTCCCGCGGACCAGGCCTTCCAACTCGGCCAGGGCGGTTTGCCCGGCTTCCAACTCCTTGATCGCGCGCGCGGCATAGGTCTGGAACAGCTTGCCGGCCTCGGTCAGGCGAATGCTCTTGCCGATCCGGTCGAAGAGCGGCGTGCCGATGGTCTTTTCAAGCTGGGCGATCTGGTGCGACAGCGTCGGCTGGGTGACGAAGAGTCTCTCCGCCGCCTTGGTGAACTGCAGCGCTTCCGCGACCGCAAGAAAATATTCGACCTGGCGGAACTTGATCACCGCGCGAACCCCATATTCGTTCTATCTATCGAAATTATAGAAAAAATGCATTTTACCTATAAGACGAATTTACGCACAGTTCTAGACTGCGGGTGAGAAATTCCCGGGACGGCGGCGACGGACGGCCCTCTTTCGCGGGAGAGGACCACCATGCAGCTGCTGCACATGGGAGTCGCTTTCGACAAAGCGCCGCGGCATGGACGCCGTCGCTGCGTGGGGATGCAAAATGCGTCCGGGGAGGATCGTCATGGCCAGCGTCAAGGAACAATCTGCCCATCTGATGTCCCGCCTCGAGAACCTGCCGTTCTCGGGCTGGCACCGCTATCTGTTTCTTCTCGCCTTTCTCGGCACGCTCTGCGACGCTGCCGACTTCGCGCTGTTCGGCGGCGCCCTACCGCTGATCTCGAAGGAGTTCGGATTGGGACCGGCCGAGGCCGGCCTCCTCGCCACCGTCGGTTTGGTCGGCGCGTTCCTCGGCGCCCTGTTCTGGGGCACCATCTCGGACTATATCGGGCGCCGCACTTCATTTCAGGCAACGGTCGGCATTTTCGCGGCGTTCACCGCGCTGGTCGCCGCCTCGTGGAGCGTCGGCTCGCTGCTCGTCTTCCGCTTCGCCTCCAACTTCGGGTTGGGCGGCGAAGTACCAGTCGCGACCACGCTGACGGCGGAGTTCATGCCGAGCCGGATCCGCGGCCGCGTCACCGGCAACATGCTGGCGGCCTTCCCCGTCGGCCTTGTCGTCGCGGCGGGCTTGAGCCTTCTGATCCTGCCGCGCTTCGGCTGGCGCGCGCTCTTCGCCGTCGGCGTCCTACCCGCGCTGCTGCTCTATCTCGCGCGCCGTCACATGCCGGAATCGGTGCGCTATTCCCTAAGCCGGGGTCGCATCAAGGAGGCTGAGCAGACCGTTACCCATATCGAGGAACAGGCGCTCGGCAAGGTCCGCCACGCCCGCGCCGACATGAATATCCCGGCCGAGGTCGGAACGGCGACCGCGCAAGGCGTGACGGTGTTCCAACTCCTCGCGCCCGGCCGCAGGCGCCGCACCATACTGCTGTGGATCGTCTCGTTCTGCTTTCTCTGGGCGTCGAACGGGATTCTGTTCATGCTGCCGACCATCCTGGTGCAGCGCGGATTCCCGCTGCACCAAGCGCTGGTCTTTCTGCTCATCCAAGCGACCGCCGCCATCTTCGGCTATTCCGCCTGCGCCTTTCTGATCGATATCTACGGGCGCCGGCCCGTGCTTTTCCTCTACTACTTCGTCGGCGCGGCCTTCCATCTCTGGTTCGCCATGGCCAGCGGATATTGGATGTACGTCTCCATCGCCTTTGTTGGCTGGGTCAATCCGGGTGTCTATGGCCCGAGCGCGATCTACGCCGGCGAGCTCTATCCGACGCATCTGCGGGCGACCGCGGTCGGCTGGTTCTTCGGGATCGGGCGGATCGGCTCCTTCCTTGCCCCTGCCGTCGTCGGCATGATGCTCGCCTTCCATCTCGGCCACTATGTGCTCGATACCTTTGCCGTGGCCTACCTCATCGCCGCGATCGCGATCGCCCTGGTCGGGATCGAGACCAAGGGCAAGGTGCTGGAAGACATCACCGAGGCGGAAGACGAAGCCATAGCGGCCGCCCATTGAGGCACGCCGCGCCGAGGTGCATAACCAGCCACCGGGCCAGCCACGGACACCGCGCATCGCGTGGTCCGTGGCTGGCGTCGGCCCGGCGCGGTGCCGCCTCGGGCAATCAACCGCGCGCAGCCGATCGAACCGGAAAGAACGAGCTTTGACCTTGTCATGCCGATAGACGTCCATGCCCATTACGTTCCGCCACGCCTCCTTGAGCGGATCGTGGAGGGGGCCGAGGATTACGGCCTGACCGTGGTGCGCGAACCGCCGAGTTGCGCCCTCCACTTCCATCACGGGCCGAGGATCCGTCCCTTTTTTCCCGAGTTGATCGAGGACGCTGATCAGCGCCTCGATGGCATGGCGAAGCAAGGCGTCGACCGACAGATACTTTCGCCTTGGGCCGACATTTTCGGCTACGGCCTGCCGCCCGATAAGGCCGTGCGCTGGCACCGGCTTATCAACGAATGCTTGGCGGCGCATTGCGCACGCCATCCGCAGCGCTTCTCCCTCTTCGCGTCCGTGCCCCTGCCGGATGCCGCGGCCGCCGCGCGCGAGCTCGATTTCGCGGTGCGCACGTTGGGCGCGGTTGGCGCCGTGGTCGCTGCCAATGTGGAAGGGGTCAACCTCGGCGAGATCCGGCTCGACGAGTTCTGGGCCGCCGCCGTCGAACGGAACGTCCCGGTCTTCATCCATCCCGTGCAAGCGAAACCGGAGCCGCGCACACAGAAATTCGGGCTGACGCAGATCGCCCAATATACCTTCGACACCACGCTCTGCGTGGGCTCGCTGATCTTTTCCGGTGTGCTCGACCGTTTTCCGGAGCTTAAGCTCATCCTGTCCCATGGCGGTGGCGCCTTTCCCTATCTGATGGGGCGCTTCGACTGCATGCACGGGCGCATGAACCGGTACGATCAGGGCGACGTGGCGGCGCAAAACCCTTCCGCCTATGTCCGCCGCTTCCACTACGACACCATCCTCCACCATCCGAAGGCGTTACGCTGGCTGGTCGAGACGGTGAGCGCGGAACGGGTGGTCCTCGGCAGCGACTATTCCTTTCCGCCGGCCGACCGTGACCCCGTGGCGAGCGTTCTCGCTGCCGGCCTCGCCGACACCGACGTGCGGCGCATTCTGGACGACAATGCCCGCGGCCTCTTCTCCGGACTTGCGTCCAGGTGAACGTTGAGGAAAGGCCAACCGATCCGACCAGTCACGAAGTCCTGTCACGAAGCCCAGTCACCGAGTTCAAAGAGCGTGAGCGCGATGGAGCAGCAGCAGAACGAAATCCGGGATGACATGCATATCCTCTGGGATGCCCCGATCCCGATGGACGATGGCGTCGTGCTGCGCGCCGATGTCTTCCGCCCGATCACGGCGGGCCGCTATCCTGTAATCCTGACCTATGGGCCCTATGGCAAGGGCCTTGCCTTTCAGGAGGGCAACCGCGCGGCCTGGGAACGGCTCACCGCCGCCCACCCGGAGGTCGCCGCAGGATCGAGCAACAAATATCAGAACTGGGAGCTAGTCGACCCCGAAAAATGGGTGCCGGACGGCTATGCGGTGGTTCGCGTCGACAGCCGCGGCGCCGGACGTTCGCCCGGCTTCCTCGACATCTGGTCGCCGCGCGAAACGCGCGATCTTTACCACTGCATCGAATGGGCGGGTCGCGAGTTCTGGAGCAACGGCAAGGTCGGGCTGAACGGCATTTCCTACTACGCCATGAACCAGTGGTGGGTGGCGGCCCTGCAGCCGCCTCATCTGACCGCCATGTGCGCCTGGGAGGGCGCGGCGGATTATTACCGCGACGTGATCCGCCATGGCGGCATCTTCAGCGAGTTTCTGCCGAACCTCTATCCGCGAGCAATTCTGCGCGCCCAGCACGGTTTAGGCACCAGGGGATTCTGCAGCCCCGTCACCGGCGAACCGGTATCCGGACCGGAAACCCTTTCCGAGGAAGAGCTGGCTCGGAACCGCGTCGATGTCGAGCGTTGGATTCTCGACCACCCGCTCGACGACGCCGAGACCAAGGCGCGCTCGGCCGATTGGAGCCGCGTCACGGTGCCTTTCCTCTCGGCGGCCAATTGGGGCGGACAGGGGCTTCACCCGCGCGGCAATTTCGAGGCCTTCAGCCGCGCCGCGGCGCCGCAGAAATGGCTTGAAGTCCATGGCGGCGCCCACTGGGAAGAGTTCTACACGGCGTATGGCGAAAAGCTGCAGAAGCGCTTCTTCGGGCATTTCCTGAAGGGCGAGGACACCGGCTGGGACCGGCAGCCCCCGGTGCTGCTTCAGGTCCGCCATGTCGATCGCTTCGTCGCCCGTGGCGAAGACGAGTGGCCCCTCGCCCGCACGCGATGGACCAAGCTCTATCTCGATCCCGACGGAAACCGTCTCGGCACTGTGCCGGCCGCCGCCTCGGCGACCATCGCCTACGAGGCTCTCGGCGAAGGCGTCACCTTCGAGACGCCACCCCTGGCCGAGGATATGGAAATCACCGGTCCGCTCGCGGCGAGGCTCTTCCTCTCGTCCACCAGCAGCGACGCCGATATCTTTCTCGTTCTCCGCGTCCTTGATCTCGAGGGTAAGGATGTCGTATTCCAGGGCTCGAACGACAAGACCACGCCGATCGGCCTCGGGTGGCTGGTCGCCTCGCACCGCAAGCTCGATCCCGCCCTAAGTCTGCCCTATCGCCCCTATCACAGCCATGACGAGCCCTGGCCGCTCGAGCCCGGCAAGCCGGTCCAGCTCGATATCGAAATCTGGCCGACGTCGATCGTCGTGCCGGCGGATTACAGGATTGCGCTGTCGGTGCGCGGCAGGGACTTCGCCCATCCCGGCCCGCCCTTGACCATCCCCGGTGTGAAGTACACGCTGACTGGCGTCGGCCCCTTCCTGCACGACTACCCGCTCGACCGGCCGAAGGAGATTTTCGCGGCCGAAAATAC
>JAJYTL010000260.1 GCA_021793055.1 Pseudomonadota bacterium | reverse complement strand
CTGGTGGATCTTCATGCCATCACCGTATGGCAGGACCCGAAGGACCTGACCGCGAACACGCGCGAGGTTGCGGCCGGGCTTATTGCCGCTGGCATCGACGTCAAGTCCTGCATCCTTTTCGCCCAGAGCCGCGTGCCGGCGCATGCCGAGCTCGCCTGGGTGCTGAACTGCGTCGCCCGGCTCGGCTGGCTCAACCGCATGACCCAGTTCAAGGAAAAGGCCGGCAAGCAGCGCGAAAACGCCTCCGTCGGACTTTACGCCTATCCCTGCCTTATGGCCGCCGACATCCTGCTCTATCGCGCCACGCATGTGCCGGTGGGCGAGGATCAGAAGCAGCATCTCGAGCTGACCCGGGACATCGCACAGAAGTTCAACAACGATTTCGGCGTCAACTTCTTTCCCGAGGTCGAGCCCCTGATCTTCGGCGCGGCGACGCGGGTGATGAGCCTGCGCGATGGCAGCAAGAAGATGTCGAAATCGGACCCGTCCGACTTTTCCCGCATCGACCTGACCGACGACGCCGCGGCGATTGCCGACAAGATCCGCAAGGCCCGCACCGATCCCCTGCCGCTGCCGGAGACCATGGCGGAGCTCGAGGCCCGGCCCGAGGCCGACAACCTGATCGGCATCTATGCCGCGCTGACCGACTTGAGCCGCGAGGAGGCCTTGCAGCGCTTCGCCGGCAAGATGTTCTCCGACTTCAAGCGCGAGCTGATCGACGTCGCGGTCGCCGTCCTCACCCCGATCGGCGCCGAAATGCGCCGCCTGATGGGCGATCCCGGCGAAATCGACCGCATTCTGGCCGATGGCGCCGGCCGCGCCCGGGCCCTGGCGCAGCCGATCATGGACGAGGTGCACCGCATCGTCGGCTTCCTCGGCGCTTGATCTCGGCTCGCAACTGAACCATCTTGCAGGGGGTCAGGGATCGAGACCTGAACGCTTGAGGAGAGCCGCCGATGTTCATCCAGACCGAAGCCACCCCCAATCCCGCGACCTTGAAGTTCCTGCCGGGACGGGACGTTATGGGGGCCGGCACCGCCGATTTCCCGACCTCCGCGAGCGCCGCCAAATCGCCGCTCGCCACCCGCCTCTTCGAGGTGGAGGGGGTCGTGGGCGTCTTTTTCGGCGCTGATTTCGTCACCGTGACCAAGACCGAGACGGTCGAGTGGCACCATCTGAAGCCCGCCGTGCTCGGCGCCATCATGGAGCATTTCACCACCGACGATCCGGTGATGGCGGAAGGCGCGGCACCCGGCGCGGCCGACGAGAGCTATGACGAGGCCGATGCCGATATCGTCGCCCAGATTCGCGACCTGATTGAAAACCGGGTGCGCCCGGCGGTGGCGCAGGATGGCGGCGACATCGTGTTTCGCGGCTATGACCAGGGGATCGTGCTGCTGGAGATGCAGGGGTCCTGCTCGGGCTGCCCGAGCTCGCTCGCGACCCTGAAGATGGGCATCGAGAACATGCTCCGCCACTATATCCCGGAAGTCGTCGAGGTGCGGCCGGTCTAGGCCGCCTCACGAGGCGCTTTGCCCGCCCGCGGCCGCATCGCCGCGGCGGGCGGGCGGATGATGGGCGGGCGAATGGCGGGGGATGCCATCGCCGGCTGCCGCGTGATCGAGTTGTGGCGTGATCTAGACTGCGGAGGGGGATGTGTCCAAGATTGTCAGCGATAGCGACCTCGACCTGATATTCCGCGAGGCGCGCACCCATAATGTATGGCAGGACAAGCCGATCAGCGACGTGCTGTTGCAGGCGCTTTACGATCTGCTGCGCATGGGGCCGACCTCGGTCAATTGCAGCCCGGCCCGCTTCCTCTTCGTCAAGTCGCCGGAGGCCAAGGAGCGCCTGGCGCCGGCGCTCTCGGAAACCAATCGGGCAAAGACCATGGCCGCGCCGGTCACCGCGATCATCGGCCACGACCTCGACTTCGCCGACAAGATCCCGGCGCTGTTTCCGCATCGCCCGGAAGCCAAGGACTGGTTCAAGAACCCGGATTTTGCCGCCACCACGGCCTTCCGCAACGGCACCTTGCAGGGCGCCTATCTGATCGTCGCGGCGCGCGCGCTTGGTCTCGATTGCGGCCCGATGTCGGGCTTCGACAACGCCAAGGTGGACGAGGAATTCTTCTCCGGCACCCGAATCAAGTCGAATTTTCTATGCAACCTCGGCTATGGCGACGCAAGCCAGCTGATGCCGCGCAATCCGCGGCTTCGCTTCGACGACGCCTGCAAGATCCTCTAGCGCACGACGATTTTGGGTCGCGTCGACCCAAAATCATGGCCAAGCGCTGTTTCCGTGACGCGGTGCCTTATCTCGTGCGAAAGGCGGGCTCGACTTTTCGGGATCGTGCTTTAGTCGCCCGCCGCCGGCACGGCCATGATTGCGGTGCCGGCCTCGGCGTCGGAGAGCAGCGGAAAGCGGCGCGGCTCGAAGAGCTGGTAGTGCCACCATTCGTTGCGGTAGAAGTCCCAGCCCGCCGCGGTCATCAGTCCGAGGAGCAGGGCGCGGTTCCTTTGCGCTTCGACGCCGATCTCGGTGACGCCATGATGCGACAGCGGCGTGAAGGCGTCGAAGCCGGTGCCCATGTCGAGGTCGCGGCCCGCGTCGTCGACCAGCGAAAGATCGACGGCGACGCCGCGCGAATGCGGCGAGCCGCGGCGCGGATCGGCGAGAAATTCCGGATCGGGGCGGAAGTTCCACAGCGCCCATTGCGCTTCCGTCGGGCGGAAGGCGTCGAAGACGCGAATGCGCAGCCCGAGCGGCTTGGCGAGCGCGATCGCGCGGGTCAGGCATTGCGCCGCCTCTTGATGCAGGAAACAGCGGGCGCGGCGGTAGACCGGGCGGCCGGTGAAATTCGCCGCCGTGGCATAGGCAATGGTTGCCTCGACATCGAAGGCGGGCGGGGCGATTTCGACCAAGGACGGGAGCAGGGACATGGGCGGCGGGCGTAACGGTTCAACCTCGGCGCAAGCTAGCACAAAGACCGCAGCCACGGGGCCTCGCTGATGCGGATTCTCGCGGTCGATAGCGCGCTTGGCCCCTGTTCTGCGGCGCTCTGGCAGGACGGGCGGGTCGTCGCCGAGGCGGCGGCAGAAAGCGCCGAGCCCGACGCGGTCCTGGTGCCCATGGTCGCCGCCGTCATGGCGCAAGCCAACATCGCCTACGCGGCGTTGGACGCCATCGCCGTCACCATCGGCCCCGGCAGCTTCACCGGTCTTCGCGTCGGCGTCGCGGCGGCGCGCGGCTTGAGCTTGGCCGCCGGGGTGCCGGCCATCGGCATCACCACGTTCGAGGCCCTGGCGGCGGCGCTCGATCCCGCCGATATCCGGGGTCGCGATATCCTGATCGCGATCGCGGCCGGGCGCGGTGACGTTTACGCGCAAGCCTTTGGGCCCGATCTCGGGTTGCGGGGCGGCCCCGCCTGTCTCGCGCCGGCGGACGCTCTCGCGCTCGGCCGTGGCCAGAGGGTCGTGGCCGGCAACGGCGTCGAGCTTCTCCGGGCCGCCGCGCCGGCCGGACAGGTCGCCTTTCTCGCCTCGGGCGCGATCGCCGCCGGGACGGTTGCCGCCCGCGCCGCGCTGCGACTCGAATCGGCCGCCTCAGATAGAGTGGTCCTGGCGGCCGCGCTCGCATCGCCGCCCGAGCCGCTCTACCTGCGGCGGCCGGCGATCCGCCACGTGGCGGGCGGGCCGTGATCCGCGTCGGCAGGGTGGGGCCGGAGGCGGTCGAGCTTCTCGCGGAACTGCATGGCCGCTGCTTTCAACCGGGGTGGGATCGCACTGCCATGGCGGCGCTGCTCGCGGTTGCCGGCACGTTCGCCTTGGTTGCCGAGTGGACGTCCGAGATCGCGCGCGAATCGACCACCCCCGAACGTGTCCCCGCCGGCCTGGTGCTGTTTCGCGTCGCCGCCGACGAGGCGGAAATCCTCACCCTCGGCGTCATCCCGGAGGCGCGTCGGGCGGGTGTTGGGCGGGCGCTGCTCGAAGCGGCGCTGGAAAACGCCCGCGCGCGTGGCGCGGCGGCGCTTTTTCTCGAGGTCGCGGCGGACAATGCGGTTGCGATCGCGCTATACCAGCAGGCTGGGTTTGGCACTGTGGGCGGCCGCAAGGGCTATTATTCCCGCGCCGGCGGAACGGTTGACGCCCTCGTGCTCGCGCGCAAGGCTTGATCGGATGTTCCGAATATATTGCATCTCGGAAACCGGGGCGCTGAGACCTCTATAAGTTATGCGGTCGGGAATGCCCGTTTTTCCGGCAGAAACCCCCGGCTTTGGGAGTCTTGAATGGAAAACTTATCCGGCCCGCCTTCTAGCGTTCTCTAGTCGAATATTTCGAGTTGCTTAGGTTTGAAATTACTTATATATAGGCTCGGCGACCCTATTGGAGGCTTTGACTTACGATGAACGAGAAACCGGAAAAAAGCGAATTGCTGGCCCTGACAACGGATATTGTTGCCTCGCACGTGGCTAACAATCGGGTCGACAGTGCGGAGTTGCCGCAGTTAATTCGCCAAGTGTTCGCCACCTTGGCGGGTATCGGCGAGACCCAGCCGGCTCCCGAGAAGCTGCAGCCCGCGGTTCCGATCAAGAAATCGATCACGCCGGAATACATCATCTGTCTCGAGGACGGCAAAAAGCTGAAAATGCTGAAGCGTCATCTGAAGACAAGCTATAACATGACGCCCGAGCAATACCGGGATAGATGGGGGCTTGCGGCCGATTATCCGATGGTGGCGCCGAATTACGCCGTGCAACGGCGTGAACTGGCCAAGAAGATCGGGCTCGGGAGCATCCGCAGCAAGGCCCGTCGCTGAGCCGTGCGGTAATGGCGGATGCGCTGACGGCGGCGGTCCCCGACACCGCGAGCGGTAGGGGGCGGGGAGAGGAAACGATGCCGTCTCGATTAGAAAAGCTGTGCCAAGATAAAGGCTTGCGGATGACCGAGCAACGCCGCGTGATCGCGGGGGTGCTCTCTG
>JAJYTL010000259.1 GCA_021793055.1 Pseudomonadota bacterium | reverse complement strand
TTCAACAGCGCGTTCAAGGTATCGCCGATCACCGCCGGCTGCTCGTAGATCTCCTTCAGCATGAAATGGCTGTAGTTGCCCTTGCCGGTGATGGCGCCGGAGAGCCGAGTCAGCTTGGCCTCGCGGGTGACCACCTTGTCGCTCGCATCGTGGAAGATCGCGCCGGCGCGGCTGAGCTCGACCCAGTCGCCGTCCTCGAGATAGGAGATGCGCGAGGTCAGCGGTGCGAGGCCGAGGGCGTCGGAGCCGAGGAACATGGCACCCTCGCCCCAGCCGACCGCGAGCGGGCTGCCGCGCCGGGCGCCGATCAGGAGGTCGTGCTCGCCGGCGAAGAGGATGGCGAGCGCGAAGGCGCCGTCGAGCCGCTTCAACGCCGCCGCCACCGCCGCCTGCGGCGTCAACCCCTCGTTGCGGTAGCGGGCGATGAGATGGACGACGATCTCGGAATCCGTGTCGCTCGCGAATTCGTGGCCGAGCGCCTGAAGCTCGTCCGCCAGCTCGCGGTAATTCTCGATGATGCCGTTATGGACGATGGCGACGCCGCCCGCCGTGTGCGGATGGGCGTTGCGCTCGTTCGGCACGCCGTGCGTCGCCCACCGGGTATGGCCGATGCCGATGTCACCGTGCAGCGGTTCCTGTTCCAGCCGCGCCTCGAGCCGGGCGAGCTTGCCTTCGGCGCGGCGGCGCGCGATGCCGCCGTTCACCAGCGTCGCGATGCCGGCCGAATCGTAGCCGCGATATTCGAGCCGGCGCAGCCCCTCGATCAACGCCGGAACCACGTCGGGCCCGCCGACCGCTCCGATAATCCCGCACACGCTATGAGACCCCCTTGGCCCTTGCTGCCTTGGCCGTCGCCGCCTTGGCGCGGGCGCGGGCGCGGAAGCGCTCGGCCCCGCCGGCCACCGCCGCCTGCTCCGCCCGCGTCACCGCGAGCTCGCCCGCCGCCACGTCGCGCGCGATGGTGCTGCCGGCGCCGACGATGGCGCCCGCGCCGACCGTCACCGGCGCCACCAGCGCCGTGTTCGAGCCGATGAAGGCGCCGGCGCCGATCTCGGTGTGGTATTTGCCGAAGCCGTCGTAGTTGCAGGTGATGGTGCCGGCCCCGATATTGGC
Organism: Pseudomonadota bacterium; assembly: GCA_021793055.1. Lineage (GTDB taxonomy): Bacteria > Pseudomonadota > Alphaproteobacteria > Ferrovibrionales > Ferrovibrionaceae > JAJYTL01. The sequence goes on along the minus strand of JAJYTL010000259.1, from coordinate 3,873 downwards.
GCCGGCGCCGACGCGCGCGTCGCCGATATAAGTCAGGTGATTGACCTTGGCGCCGGCCTCGATCACCGCGTTCTTGATCTCGACGAAATTGCCGACATGGGCCTTCTCGGCGATCGCGGCGCCGGGGCGCAGCCGCGCGAACGGCCCGATGATCGCGCTGGCGGCGACCCGCGCCCCTTCGAGATGCGAGAAGGCGCGGATGCGGGCACCCGGCCCGACCGTCACCCCCGGGGCGAAGACGACGTTGGGCTCGACCACCACGTCGGGGCCGAGGTCGGTATCGAAGGAGAAATAGACGCTCTCGGGATCGATCAGGGTGACGCCGGCATCGAGCGCGCGGCGGCGATAGAGCCGCTGCACCGCCGCCTCGGCGGCCGCGAGATCGGCGCGCGTGTTGACGCCTTGCACCTCGTGCACTGCGGCTTCGGCGAGCGCGAGGCCGAAGCCTTCCTCGCGGGCCAAGGCCACCGCGTCGGTGAGATAATATTCGCCCTTGGCGTTGCGGTTGTCGATCCGGGGCAGAAGCGCGAACAAGCTCCGCGCGTCCGCCGCCAGAATGCCGGCATTGCAAAGCCCGATGGCGCGCTCGGCCGCACTCGCGTCCTTGAACTCGACGATGCGCTCGAGCCCGCCCGCGCCGTCGAGGACGAGGCGCCCGTATTGCGCCGGGTCGTCCGGCCGGAAGCCGAGCAGCGCGAGCTTGGCGCCGCCCCGAAGGCCGGCCAACAGGCGCTTCAAGGTCTCGGCCTCGACCAGCGGCGCGTCGCCATAGAGGACGATGAGATCGCCGTCGAAATCGCCGAGCACGGCCTTCGCCTTCGCCACCGCGTCGGCGGTGCCGAGCGGCGGGTCCTGCACCGCCGCTTCCGCCGGCGCGGCGGCGGCGACCACGGCATCGGCGCCGGGCCCGGTGACGACGACGACGCGCGCCGGCCCAAGCTCGTCCACCGTCTCGCGCAAGTGCGCGATCATCGGTCGCCCGCCGACCGGGTGCAGCACCTTATGGAGCGTGGATTTCATCCGGCTGCCGATACCGGCCGCGAGGATAACGATGGCCAGAGGAGATGAGGACATGGCTATCCGGTTCACCAATCGACGATTTCCCCATTTCGCGGCGGGCCGAGAGTGTCACAGGCACGAATGAGCGTCCACTCACGATTTGTCACCGCCTGTTTCAATATAAGGCCTTAGGCGCGTCTTTCGCGTCTTCAGCCGGCACCGCTGGACAGCCGCGAGACACGAGGCTAGGGTCCGGAACCGCCGCCAGAGAGCCCTGTCACATGTCCCGCCGCGCCCTTGTTTTCGATCTCGACGGAACCCTGGTCGATACCGCCCCCGACCTGCACGCGACATTGAACGTCATTCTGACGGCCAACGGCCGCCGTGAACTTGATCTCGGTCAGGTGCGCAATCTGGTCGGCGAAGGCGCCGGGCGCCTGGTCGAGCGCGGCTTCGCGATGACCGGCGCGCCGCTCGACCCCGGTTCGCTCAAAGCCGCGATCGGCCAATATCTCAGCCATTACGGCGCCAACCTTTCGGTCTTCAGCCGCCCCTTCCCCGACGTCGCGGCCACGCTGGAACGCTTCAAGGCGAAAGGCTATCGGCTCGCCGTCTGCACCAACAAGGCCGAGCAGTTGAGCCGCAAACTGCTCACCGATATCGCCTTCCTCGCCTATTTCGACGCCCTCCTCGGCGGCGACACGCTACCGGTGTGCAAGCCCGATCCGACGCATCTGCTCTCGACCTTGGACGCCATCGGCGCGACGCCGGACGACGCGGTGATGATCGGCGATTCGCCGGTCGACGTGGCGACGGCCAAGGCCGCCGGCGTACCGGTGATCGCGGTCGATTTCGGCTATAGCCGCATCCCGGTGGCCGAGCTTGGCGCCGATGCGGTAATCTCGGCCTATGCTGAACTGCCGGCGGCGCTCGCCGCCGTCGGCTAGACGCCGGGCGGCCCGGCGCCGGCCCTAGTCGGGCAATTCGTCGGCGCGGCCGACGCCGGCGATCATCGGCGCGAGATCCGGGTGTTCGGCGATCACCGCCCGCTGATGCGCCTTCAAGGCCGCGATCAGCGCGCCGTCGCAGTTCAAAAGCTCGTCGGCGAAACGGATCATGCGCGAATTCGGCCAGCCGCGCGGACGAATTTCCTGGACCCGCGCCAGGGCTTCGCACTCCTGCCCCGGCGCCGACTGCGCGAGCAGGATCGACAGCGCCGCGGTCGAACGCGAAATGCCCATATGGCAATGCACGAGAAGATGGCCGACCCGCTCCGGCGCGGCGGCGAGCGCGCGGCCGAATTCGAGCACCGCCGCAACGTCCTCCTGCTCCGGCGCGCGATAGCCCGAGGCGAGATGGGTGACGTCGTGAAAGCGCAAGAGCGTGCGCTCGTGCGGCGGATATTCGGCGAAAACCGTGGGATCGGGCCAGTCCGGATCGAGCAGCGAGAGAACGTGGCTGACGCCCTGATCGCGGTAGAGCGCAAGCTCGCCGAGGCCGCAAACGCTAAGCCGACAGGAAAACAACGTGGGACGCGAATCTGTCACTTGATCGGATACCGGATCGGGCACGGCATTGACCCTGAGGTTGAACATGCGCCGGGCACCAGAAAAAACGGCGACCGTTCGGCTTCAGCATAGAGCAAGGAATATAGGGCCAAATCGGACCATTGCGAGATGGCGCCGCGATGAATCTTCGCCGGCGCGCGACGGTGGCGGGTCGCATCGAGCCAAAAATCGTCACCATGCGCCGTTCCGATGACCGGGCATGGCCCGATGCGAGAAGCGAGGCCGCTTTTCGGGCTCATGCCCTAGGCGGCGCGGATGCCGCCGCCGGCCCGAAGCGCCGCGGCGAAATCGGCGGCAAAACCGGCGATCTCCGCCGGCACCGCCAGCGCGCCGACCGAAACCCGCACCGCCGGCCCGCTTTCGATGCGGAAGCGCTCGCCGGCCATCACCGCCCACCCTGCCTGGCGCAGCGCCTGCACCAGAATCGTTTCCTCGCGCACGGGAATCCAGACGTTCAGGCCGGAACGCCCCGAGGCGGCGATGCCATGCTCCGCCAGCGCCGCGATCAGCGCGGCCCGGCGCTGGTTGTAGCTTCCGGCCGCGCGGCGCACCAAATGGCGGCTTTGATCATCCGACCACAGTTCGACCACGAGCCTTTGCAGGATATGGCTCACCCAGCCGGCGCCAAGCTGGCGGCGACCTTCGACCCGGCCGATGGTGAGCGGATCGGCAGTCAGAAGCGCGAGGCGAAGATCGGGGCCGAGCCATTTCGAGACCGAGCGCAAAATCGCGTAACGCGGGCGGCCCGGCTCGACCACGGTGAGCGCCGGCTGGCCGGCGATCGGCCCAGCGTGATCGTCCTCGATCACGAGCAGATCGGGATGGCGGGCGAGAAGCGCCCGCAGCGCCGCGGCCCGCGCCGGCGTCAACGCCGCGCCGGTCGGATTTTGCGCCCGCGGCGTCAGGATCAGGGCCGCCGCGCCCTTGGCGAGGGCGCCCGCCAAGGCATCGGACCGCGGCCCCGCGCCATCGAGCGCGACCGGCAGCGGAACCAGCCCGAGCGCGCGCAGGAGGTCGAACACCGCGAAATAGCCGGGATCCTCGACGATCACCCGATCACCGACGCGAAGCCCGGCCTGCAGCACCCGCTCGATGCCATCGAGCGCGCCGCCGACCACGGTGATCGGCCCGGGCGGCAGGCCATCGGCGGCGAAGCCCGCCCGCGCGAGCTCGAGCAAGGCCGCGTCGCAGGCCGGCGCGCTGTAATTGATCGGCGGCGGCGCCAGTCGCGCAAGCAAGGGAGCGAGCGGCGGCAACAGCGCCGGGTCGGGTCCGCCGCCAGCGACGTCCCGCACCCTGGCCCCGA
>JAJYTL010000258.1 GCA_021793055.1 Pseudomonadota bacterium | reverse complement strand
CGTTGCAATGCTCGACCAGCATCTGACAGCGCGCGATATCCCGCTCCGCCGGCGGCTTGCGCAACTCCGCGAAGCAGGCCTTCATGGCGCGAAGCGTCAGCGGAGCGTTGTCGCGAAGACGGCGCGCGAGTTGCCCCGCATGGTCGGCAAGTTCCGCCCGCCCAGCGACATGCTGCACGAAGCCGATTTGCAGCGCGCGGGTCGCCGGAATCCGCTCGCCGGTAAGCAGGATCTCCTTCGCGGCCGCGATCCCGACCAGCCCTGCGAGCCGCGCGATGCCGGAGAAATCATAGCCCAGGCTGAGCCGGGCCGCCGGCAGCGCAAAGGATGCCTGATCGTCGCAAACCCGCAAGTCGCAAGACCCCACCACGGAGAGCGCCGCGCCAAGGCAAGCGCCATGGATCATCGCCAGCGTCGGCACCGGGAGCGCCTCAAGCGCGACGCAAGCCGCCTCGACCAAGCCGTCGTAGGCCTGCACGGCCTCGGGTCCGCTTCGTTCGCGATCGAATTCGGAAATATCGGCGCCGGCCGAGAAGGCGATATCCCCGGCGCCGCGGATCATCACCGCCCGCAACTCTCGCTCATCGCTGAGTTCCGTCGCGACCGCGCGCAACTGCCGCCACATCGACGCCGTGACGGCATTGCGTTTAGCCGGATTGGCGAGCGTGACGACCGCGAGGCCGGCGCTTAGCTCCAGAATCACCTGCGCGGAGTCCGTGCTCATCGGATTCCCTATCGCCCGCGCCCCAACGCCGCCGGCCCTATGCCTTATCTCGCATCGCATCCATCAGCGGCTTCTGCTGGCCGCCGTCGACCTCGATCATGGTGCCGTTGACGTAATGGGCCCGCTCGGAGGCGAGATAGGTCACGAGATCGGCAACCTCCTCCACTTCCGCGATACGGCCGAGCGGAATGCTCGCCGCCGCGCGGGCATTGGCCTGATCGGTGGTGATCTTCATGTCGCGCGCCATCGCCTTGATCAGGCCGTCCCAGCGCTCGGTCCGCACCGGGCCGGGATTGACGGCGACAAAGCTGATATTGAAGCGGCCGTACTGCCCGGCGAGCGAGAGGGTGAGGTTTTGCCCGGCGGCATTGGCGGCGCCGGGAACGATCTCCCAGTAGGAATGCTTAATGCCATCGTTGCCGATCAGATTCACCACGCGGCCAGACTTTTGCTTTTTCATGTAAGGGATGACCGCGCGCGTCGCCCGGACATAACCGAGGAATTTGAGCTGAAGGCCGGATTCCCAATCCTCGTCGGACAGGGTTTCCAGAACCCCGCCCGGCGCCGCGCCGGCGTTGTTGACCAGAATGTCGATGCGGCCGAACTCGGCGACGATCCCCTCGATGGCGCGGTTGACTTGCTCGGTTTTGGTCATGTCCGCGACAACAGCGGAAATTCTCGCGCCGGTCGCCGCCTTGATCTCGCCGGCCGCGGCATCGAGCGTCTCCTTGTGCCGTGCGATGATGGCGACGGCACAACCCTCCCCCGCCAGCGCGCGGGCGATCGCTTTCCCGATCCCCTGGCTGCCGCCCGTCACCACCGCAACCTTGCCGGTGAGCTTAAGATCCATGGCCGTTTTTCCTCCGCGAGAACCGGTTGACGAATGTTCAGTCCCAGCCGCGGCCGGCGCGCGCCGGAGGCGGCCAAACCTTCAGCCCATTGCCGCGCGCGCAGCGTAATCAAAGGCACCGCCGATCTTCATCAGCACGCGGGATGCCTTTTCGACGAGAACGCGATCCTCTTCCGACAGATCGAGAAGCGCGATCAAAAGCTGCTCGCGCACCGCGATATAGCGATCGCAAAGCGCCGCGCCGGATTCGGTCGTTGCGAAAATGTTTTCCTTGCCGCGCCGGCGCGATTCGAGCAGTCCTTCCGCCACCAGCTTTTTCGCCGAATAGGCGACCGCGCGATTGTCGTCCATGTTGAGAAGCAAGGCGATGTCGCCAAGGCTACGACTCGGCGCCCGCCGATTGATGGCATGCAGGACCATCACGTCCAGAGGGCTCAGCCCCTCGCAGCCCGCCCGCGCCATGCAGCGCACGATCCAGCGCTGAAAGGCATTGGTCGCGACGGTCAGCCCGAACTCCAGATCCCAGAGCTGGGCCGAACGCGCGTCGTCGGGGCGCCCGTGCCCGGCCGAGCGGGCATCGCTTTCTTTCCTGCCCAACGCCGCCGTCGCGTTCTTAAAACTCATAGACCCGCCCCTTGGACCCGTTCGAAAAACGGTATGGTTACGTTTCGATTTTGTCAACGTCTTGTCAGCAAATTTGTATTTACCGATCGCCCGGCCATGAAACGGCGGGCCTGCCGCGCCGGAGCGCCACCCCTGAGCGCCGCGAGCCGCGCGGATTCGGGCCGCCAGCCATCGCGGCCCAGCCCTTTCTGCGCGCGGCGCCCGGGATTATCCTTGAAGGCGAAGCCGGACGTCGCGGCGCGGTTGAAAGAGAGGAGCGGAACCCCGTTGCGGCTATGTCGTGCCTGCGGCCATGTTCATGATGACACAATCCATGACGACGCGGCGGCGGCTTGTCCCCGTTGCGGCGCGGCCTTCGGACTGAGCCATCCCGAGCTGCTCGATCTCGCGATCGCCCATATCGACTGCGATGCCTTCTATGCCTCGGTCGAAAAACGCGACCGGCCGGAGCTCGGCGACAAGCCCGTGGTCATCGGCCACGCCGGCGGCCGCGGCGTCGTGATGACCGCCTGCTACGTCGCGCGCCGTTTCGGCGCCCGATCCGCCATGCCGATGTTCCGGGCAATAGAACTCTGCCCCGAGGCGGTGGTGATCCCGCCCGACATGGCGAAGTACAAGCGCGTCAGCGCCGAGATCCGCCACCTGTTCCTGAAAGCGACGCCACTGGTCGAGCCGGTATCTCTAGACGAAGCCTATCTCGATCTCTCCGCCGACGCCCGCCATATCGACCGGCCGCCGGCAACGCTCCTCGCGCGCCTCGCCAAGGCGATCGAAACCACCGTCGGGGTCACCGTGTCGGTCGGCCTCAGCTACAACAAATCGCTGGCGAAGCTCGCCTCCGACCGCGAAAAGCCGCGCGGCTTTTCGATCATCGGGCGGCGCGAAGCCAAGAGCTTCCTCGCGTCGCTCCCGGTCACCGCCATCCACGGCATCGGCGCGGCCACGGCAAAACGCCTCGGTGCCGACGGAATTACCGCTGTCGCGCAGCTGCAAGCGATGCCGGAGGCCGCCCTGGCGGCCCGTTTCGGAAAGTTCGGACATACCCTGGCGCGCCTCGTTCACGGCGACGACCCGCGACAAGTGGTGCCGGACCGCCCGCTTAAGAGCATTTCGGCAGAGACGACGTTCCGACACGACCTGACCGCCGTCGAGCCCTTGACCCAGGTCTTGCAAAACCTGGCCGCTCGCATCGAGGAACGGCTGAAACGAACCTCGCTGGCCGGCGGGACGGTGGTGCTGAAACTGAAGACCACCGACTTCCGAAGCCTGACGCGCCAGAGCCGGCTCGTCTATCCGACGCAGCAGGCGGCGGTCATTTTCGAGCACGGCCTGCGCCTGCTGCGCCGGGAAACCGACGGTCGGGCGTTCCGTCTCATCGGCATCGGCGTCGATCACTTGATGCCATCGGAGGCCGCCGATCCGCCCGATCTGTTCGCGCCGTGAAGACAGGCGCGACGAAGGCGGGAGCCGTCACTTCGATAGGCCGGTTGCGCGCTTTCCGCCCCTCGTGCATTCTCGGCGGCCCGAAGCCGCAGCGGCGCGAAGAATTTCCTCACCCACGCCTCATAACGGAACGTCATGTTTCAGAGCATCGTCCCCTGGCTCGCGAGCGTCATCGCGGCAACTATTTCCAGCAGCGGCTACCTCGGGATCATCGTCCTCATGGCGATTGAATCGGCCTGCATCCCGCTGCCTTCCGAGATCATCATGCCGTTCTCCGGCTACCTCGCTTCCATCGGACGGTTCGAACTGGTCGCGGTCGCGACCGCAGGCGCTATCGGCTGCAACCTGGGCTCGACTCTAGCCTATGCCGCCGGCCGCCTAGGCGGTCGGCCACTCGCCGAACGCTGGGGCCGCTATGTCCTGATGAGCCGGCACGACTTCGAGCTGACCGACCGGTTCTTCGCGCGCTATGGCGGCATTACGGTGTTCGTCACCCGGCTGCTGCCGCTCATTCGCACCTTCATCGCCCTACCCGCCGGGATCGCGCGCATGCCGCAGCTTCGTTTCCAGATCTATACCTTCATCGGTTCCTGGCTGTGGTGCTACGCGCTCGCCTATGTCGGTTTCGCGCTCGGCGAGAAATGGAACAAGGATCCCCGACTGGCGCAGGTCCTGCACCGCTTCGACGCGCTGGTGCTCGGCGTCCTGGCGCTCGGGTTCGGCTGGTATCTTTGGCGTCATCTGCGGTCTGGTCACCGCTGACCCAACCCGCTCCCACTCGCCGCCGGCCATGATCCCGTCATGCGATCATCCGAATCCGGTCGAGGTAACGTCACATTCCGCCGCTAATGTACGCTCCGCAGGTCGGCGACCGGCTATCTCGACGATCCCGCCGGCCGAACATTGTCGGCATGTGCCGGCATGCCGCCGCGATCGGCGTTCGCAAGAAGACGCGCTCACGCCTCGGCTCTCCCTATCGCGGCAACGTCCGGTAACACGGCATCGTGGAGGTCTTGCAAGATGCGGAAAAAGCGTCCGGAAATCGTCTCCGAAAAGGAGGCGTCTCTCGCCGAAATCCTGGCCGACCCGATCACACATGCCTTGATGTGGGCCGATGGCATCGTCGCCGCAGACGCCCACGCAGTCGTCGACGATCTGCGACGCGCACTCGGTATCGCCGTGTGCTCCGGCCCTCCGCGCGAGGACATCTTCGGCCCAAGGCGGCCGCGCCTTCGCCTTACGCACGCCTCGGAGGTACCGGCCCTGCTACGACGCTCGGCGTGACCGGCCGCATTGACGGGCGTCAAGGCGGCCGGTCGCAGGCGCTCCAATCGTCGTTTGCGCCTGCC
>JAJYTL010000257.1 GCA_021793055.1 Pseudomonadota bacterium | reverse complement strand
AATTGAAGAGGTGATCCACAAGGTCGGCCTGTGTCTTCATCCCGCGTTCAAGCAAAAACCTCCAGAAGAAACCCGCGAAACCAGGCTCGTCATGCAACAGCCTTATCATCACTCCTCGGTTGATCCTGAGAGAGGTGCATGACTCCAGAGCGGTGGCGGTTGATAGCCGCAGTCCATGGGCCGGCGCCAGCGCTTCCTCGCCAACAAAATCTCCTGCTGCCACGAGGGTGATCGTAGCCTCTTTGCCTTTGTGAGACACCACGGAAATCTTTGCATGGCCACTCTGTAGATAAAACACCGAGTCCTCTCGGTCCCCTTGAGTGAAAAGGTTCTCCTTCTGTTTGAAGGCAATGACTCTGCGCGGAAACTTGACCTGCTCTAGAAATTTCAGAAAATCAAAGGGGGGAATCTCGTTGGTCACTTGGGTCGTATCTCTTTCAAGGGTTGATCGCTTTGCCAATCTGTCAGACTCGCCGAAAAAAGGCACAACCACTTCATCATCATTCAAGTGCAAATCGACTTCTGTTCAATCGAGACCAGTAGGTGTAGGCCGTGTCTCAGCAACGCCATTCCGTTTGTGTGGACTTCGGAGTAGTTGTCGATGCCGAGGATAATACCGACTACCGCGTTGTTAGGTCGTTTAGTCCCGGCATTTGATGGTGCATACTTTTCTGAACGCGAAAAGGAGGCACTATGGGACAGGTTCTCAGTACTTATCCGTGAATTGCCCTCACTACTCCGGTACTGGAATCCGCGCCACCTTCGCTTCCATCTGATAGGTCAGCCACACTGACCCGTGCGCCACGCGAATGCTGTCGCCGCCCGCGCCCGTCCACTGCTCCGTCACTCGATTCGTTTTGGCGTTGATCCGCGTAATCGGGTATCCGAAGACCGTCGCCCACACCGATCCCGCCCCGAACGTAATCTCCCCGCCCTGTCCCGGAATTCCCGCCTCGATCGTCGCCAGCGCCTTGCCCGTCCGCGCGTCCACGCGCGTCACCGTTCCGTCTCCCTGGTTCAGCGTCCACACGCTTCTGGCTCCATAAGTAAGAAAGCGCGGCATCTTCCCCGTCGGCGTTGTGCCCACCACCTGGTTCGTCTTCGGGTCCACGCGCACCAGCACATTGCCGCGATTGCTCGTCACCCAAACCATCCCCGCCGCAAACAATGGGTTATACGACCCCTCCGGCAGCGCAATCCGCGCCACCACCACGCCCTTCAGCGGATCGATCCGGTTCAGCACCACCCGAAGCCAATCCTCGCCCGGAAGCCCAAAAAATATTCCGAGTACCGCCTGAGGAAATCCAGATGGTGCTCGCCCCAGACCGCGATCTCATCGAAGTCGTCGCACCCGGCAATCATCGCGCAGGTCACAAAAAACAGAACTTCTCGAAGCGGATAGCGGACCTTCGCCGGCTCCCGAGGGTCCGGAACCTCAGCAAAATGATCCAACAGAAGACGAAGGCGGTCCCTGACGTATAACGGCTCCATGGCGTCGGCTCCCTTGCGAACCCGACATCCCATGAATCACGCCACCAGCAGCAACTCCATCAAAATCATATCCCAGACCCGTTAACCTCACCTCGTCGCCGTGGGGGTGGCCGCTTTGCTATTGCCCTAAACTACTCTTTGGCGTAAAATAACAAATAATTAACTATATTTAGCTCGCAGCGAGGGGCGCGGACAGGACCTCGCAAAAGCCGGCTGAAGGGCGGTGGCAATATGCGCGTGACCTTGCCTTCGTCGGTTCGCAACGGCGCGGACTCATCTCCCCGGTCCGGGCTGCGGGGGTCGCGCGCGCTCGTGCCAATGTCAAGTTTGGCGCGGGCGGTTCCGAGCGTGCTGCCGGCGGCTCGGACCGGGAATGCCCCGACCCCCTTCGTGACCCCTGTGACGGGCCATATTGTCGACGGTCCGGACACCGGGTTGGCCGCTGCCCAAACGAAGCGCGGCATTGCCGCCTATAGTGCCGCGCTTGAGCGTCCCGGCCAGCCGCGCCGGCCGCTTTTGGGTGCCGGCATTCTCGTTTGACGTCCGGCTCGCTTGACATCGGCGCTTGAGGCCGCGCGCCGACGGAAAGGCGTCCGGTGCTCCGTTTTCCGGTGCCGTTCCGCCGATCTCCGACACCGCAGCCCGCCCGCTTGGCGGGCGCGGTGCCGCGCGGTCCGGCCGCCGCCGGTCGCGGTCGTTAGTAGCCGAGGGCCGAGCCGTCCTTGCGCGGGTCGGAGCCGGCGGCGAGCGTGCCCTTCTGCCAGTCGATGAAAATCCCCTGGCCGCCGCCCCACGGCATGTCGGGGCGGGCGATCACATGACCGAGCGCGGCGAGATGCTTCGCAGTCTCGTCGCCGATTCCGCGCTCAAGCTCGAAGCGGCCCGACAGGTGGAAGGCGCGGGCGCAGTCGATCGCCTCCTGCACGTCCATGCCGAAGTCGAAAATATTGCTCAACACATGGATGTGGCCGACCGGCTGGAAGGCGCCGCCCATCACGCCATAGCTGAGCACCGGGCGATCGCCCTCGAACACCATGCCGGGAATGATGGTGTGCATCGGGCGCTTCTTCGGCGCCACGCAATTCGGATGGCCGGGCTCGATGCGAAAGCCCGAGCCCCGGTTCTGCAACAGGACGCCGCTTTTTGGTGCCGTCAGGGCCGAGCCGAACGGATGGAACAGCGAGTTGATGAAGGAGCAGACGTTGCGGTCGCGGTCGACCACCGTGAGATAGATGGTATCGCGATAGACCGGGCCGGCATAGATATCGGCGATATCCATCGCGCGGTCCGGATTGATGCGCCGGCGCAGGTCATTGGCATAGCTTTCCGAGAGAATCTCGGCCACCGGCACCGCGGCCTGGCTCGGATCGGCGACATAACGGTCGCGCACGCTATAGGCAAGGCGGCTGATCTCCGCCTCGAGGTGCAGGCGCTCGGCGCCGACCGGATCGAGGCCGGCGAGATCGAAGCCGGAGAGGATGTTCAGCATCAAAAGCACGGTGATGCCCTGGCCGTTCGGCGGAATCTGCAACACCTTGCGGCCGCGGTAGGCGGTGGAGATGGGCTCGACCCATTCCGCCTCGTGTTCGGCGAAGTCGGCCATCGCGTGGGTGGCGCCGAGGCCGCGCAGGTAAGCCACGATGTCTTCCGCCACCGCGCCCTCGTAGAAGCCGCGGCGGCCTTGCTTGGCGATTTTCCTCAGCGTTTCGCCAAGTTCGGGGAAGCGAAGCTTGTCGCCGGGCACCGGCACGCGCCCGTTCGGCAGGTATTTCGCGGCGGTATTGGGGTCGCGTTTGAGCTTCTCCTCGTTCCGGCTCCAGTCGACAGCGACCCGCGGCGTGACCGCAAAGCCTTCCTCGGCGTATTGGATGGCGGGTTGCAGCAGGCGGTCGAGGCCGAAGTGGCCGTGGCGCGCCAGCAGCTTTTCCCAGGCGTCGACGGCGCCCGGAATGGTCACCGCGTGCGGGCTTGAGATGTCGATCTCCTTCATGCCCCGGGCTTGCAGATGCTCGACCGTGAGGCCGGCCGGCGCCCGGCCCGATCCGTTCAGCCCGTCGACCTTGGTACTGCCGGCCTTGGCGTAAAGCACGAAGCAATCGCCGCCGACGCCGGTGCTCATCGGCTCGACGACGCACTGCACGGCGCAAGCCGCGACGGCGGCATCGGCTGCCGTGCCGCCCTGGCGCAGGACGTCGATGGCGATGGCGGTGGAGAGCGGATGAGACGTGGCGGCGACGCCATTGGCCGCGTGCACTACGGAGCGGCCGGGCAGCTGCAGATCGCGCATGTAATGAAATCCTCAAGAAGATCTTCGACGGGGGAGTATGGCGAGGGTAGTCGGCTTTTTCCAGACTAAGAACGCGGGCCGTGCTCCATCGGCAATATAACGCCCAATGCGGTGGGCGAGGAAAAAAAGGGGGCCACGAGGGCCCCCTTTGAGTTCACGCCAATGGAGGGATCACGGAACCGTTTCGCCGTGGAGGGTGAGGTCGAGACCATCCCGTTCGGCGGCTTCGTCGACCCGGAGACCGATCACCGCATCGACCAGCTTGAGCAGGATGTAGCTGACGATCGCACAATAGACGACGGTGACGCCGACCCCGAACACCTGCAGCAGCACCTGCTGCGGATGCCCGTCGATCAGGCCGACCGGCGTCTTCGAGCCGGTCACGGCCATGGTGGCGAAGACGCCGGTCAGGATGGCACCGATGGTGCCGCCGACCGCATGCACGCCGAAGGCGTCGAGGCTGTCGTCGTAACCGAAGAAGTTCTTCATCGTCGTTGCCGAGAAGAAGCAGAGCACGCCGACCGCGATGCCGATCGCGATCGCCCCGCTCGGCAGCACGAAGCCCGAGGCCGGGGTGATGCCGACGAGGCCTGCGACCGCGCCCGAAATGATGCCAAGCACCGAGGGCTTACCCTTGACCACCCATTCGGTGAACATCCAGGCGAGCGCCGCGACCGCCGTCGCTATCTGGGTCACCGCCATGGCCATGCCGGCGTTGCCGTTGGCTGCCACCGCGGAGCCCGCGTTGAACCCGAACCAGCCGACCCAGAGCAACGAGGCGCCGATCATGCTGTAGACCAGGTTATGCGGCGGGAACGGCGTCTTCGGGTAGCCGACGCGCTTGCCGATGACGAGCGCGGCGACCAGGCCGGCGACGCCCGAGTTGATGTGCACCACGGTGCCGCCGGCGAAGTCGAGAACGCCCATCGACCCGAGGAGCCCGCCCGGTCCCCATACCATGTGGGCGATCGGCGCGTAGACGAAGATTGCCCACAGTCCGATGAACCACATCATGGCGGAAAACTTCATGCGATCGGCGACGGAGCCGAGGATCAGCGCCGGCGTGATGATCGCGAAGGTCATCTGATAGGTCATATAGACCGACTCAGGGATGGTCGGCGCCAGCGGATTGACGCTGTTGACGCCCATGCCGTCCAGGAAAAATCGGCTAAACCCGCCGATGAAGGCATTCCCCGGCGTGAAAGAAAGACTGTAAGTGACGA
>JAJYTL010000256.1 GCA_021793055.1 Pseudomonadota bacterium | reverse complement strand
GATCTTTTCGAGCGGCCAGGAGATCGTCGTCCGCTTCGCGGTCAAGCCGACCTCGTCGATCCTCGCGTCGCGCCACACCGTCGATCGCTTCGGCGCGAATACCGAGATCGCAACCAAGGGCCGCCACGACCCTTGCGTCGGCATTCGCGCGGTGCCGGTCGGCGAAGCCATGATGGCAGCGGTGCTCGCCGATCACGTTCTGCGCCACCGGGCGCAGATGGCTACTGAACCCGGAAGGGAGGTTTTCGATGGCGGAAGATAAGCCCATCCACGCGCTCGGCATCGCGGAACCGCCGCGCGAGGCGCTGGACGCGAGGTTCCAGGCCTATTTCAAGAAATGCGACGAGAAGCTCGGCTTCGTTCCCAACGTGCTGCGCTCCTACGCCTTCGACCACGACAAGCTCAGCGCTTTCGTCGATTTCTACAACGGGCTGATGCTCGGCCCCTCTGGCTTGAGCAAGCTGCAGCGCGAGATGATCGCGGTCGCCGTGTCGTCGGTAAACCACTGCTACTATTGCCTGGTCGCCCACGGCGCGGCGGTGCGCCAGCTTTCGGGCAAGCCCGAGCTCGGTGAGATGATGGCGATGAACTATCGCGTCGCCGATCTGCCGGCCAAGGAACGCGCCATGCTCGACTTCGCGGTCAAGCTGACGGAAACGCCGGACAAGATGGGCGCGGCCGACCGCCAGGGCTTGCGCGACGCCGGCTGGAGCGATGCCGAAATCTGGGACATCGCCGCCGTCGCCGCCTTCTTCAACATGTCGAACCGCATGGCGGCGGCGATCGAGATGCAGCCGAACACGGAATACCACGCCCAGGCGCGCTAGACGCTCAGCCCTTAGTTGCGCAGGAAAAGCGCGAAGATCTCGACCTCGCTCGACCACACGAACTGATCGACGGGCACGACCCGCTGCAACCGATAGCCGCCCTCGATCAGAATGCGGGCGTCGCGGGCGAAGCTCGCGGGGGCGCAGGATATGGCCGCGACCAGCGGCACCTTCGAGCGCGCGATCTCGCCCGTCTGTTCCTTGGCGCCGATGCGGGGCGGATCGAAAACCACGGCGTCGCAACCATCAAGCTCGGACGCGCTCAAGGGCCGGCGCGCGAGGTCGCGGGTCTCGACCGCAATGCGCCGCCCGGCCCGCGCGGCGCCGCGGCGAAGCGCCGCCGCCGCCGCCGCGTCGCCCTCGATCGCCCGCACGGAAGCCGCCGCCGACAGCGGCAGGGCGAAAGCGCCGAGACCCGCATATAGATCGGCGACGCGCCGGGCCCCGGCCAAGGCCGCCGTCACCTCGGCGACCAGCACCGCTTCCGCCGCCGGGCTCGCCTGCAGGAAAGCGGCGGGCGGAAAATCGACCACGACATCGTCGAAGCGAATTTCGGGCGACCGGCGGATGGCGATGGGATCGAGAAGATCCGCCGCCACATTCCGCACCGCGAGGCGGGCGAGATCGGCAGTCTCGGCGAAAGCGAAGAGCAGCTCCCGCCGATCGAGCGTCAAGGCAAGATCGCCGACGATCACGAGATCGATGCCGCTCGCGGTCTTGGTCGCCTTGCAATCGACTGCAGCGCCGGAAGCAAGAACCGCCGCGAGAACCTCGCGCAAGCCGGGCAACAAGCCAACCAGCGCCGGATCAAGCACCGGGCATTCACCGATATCGACGATCATGTGGCTCTTGCGGCGATGAAAACCGATCAGCACCCGCTCGCCAACGCGCCGCGCGACTAAATCGGCGCGGCGGCGATCGCCCGGCGGAATCGCCACCAAGGGCGCGAGCGGCGCCGCCCCGAGGCCTTGGCGCGCCAGCGCCACCGCCACGCGATCGCGCTTCCATGCCGCATAGGCCGGCGGCGCCAAGCCTTGCAGCGCACAGCCGCCGCAGAGGAAAAAATGCGCGCAGGCGACCTTGACCCGATCCGGCCCCGGCGCGAGCAGGGCGATCATCTCCGCCACCTCGCCCTCGCGGCCCTTCGGGCCGAGGCGAACCTCGACGCGATCGCCCGGAACCGTGCCGGGGACATAGAGCCGGCCCTTCGGACTTTCGGCGATGCCCTCGCCGCGGCCGCTCAAGGCGGCGATCTCGACCTCAAGGGTGGTACTGCGCGGCAATGAGAAATTCCTTGTTGCCCTCGGCGCCCGTGATCGGGCTTTCGGTGACGCCGAGCACCTGCCAGCCAGGCTCGCGCCCGAGCCAGGCGGAGATCTCGCCGCATACCTCCGCGTGCAAGGCCGGATCCTGCACGATGCCGCCCTTGCCCACGCGCTCGGGCCCGACCTCGAACTGGGGCTTGATCAGGGCGACCAGAAACGCCCCCGGCGCCGCCAGCCGGAGCGCCGCCGGCAGCGCCAGCTTCAAGCCGATGAAGCTGACGTCGCAGACGATGAAGCCAACCGTCTCCGGCACCTCGGCGTGGCCGATGTGGCGTACGTTGGTGCGCTCCAGCACACGGACGCGGGGATCAGAGCGAAGCCGCCAGTCGAGTTGGCCGCGGCCGACATCGACCGCATAAACGCGCGCCGCGCCGCGCGCCAGCAGCACGTCGGTAAAGCCGCCGGTCGAGGCGCCGACATCGAGCGCGATCGCGCCCGCCGGATCGAGGCCGAAATGATCCAGCGCATGGGCGAGCTTGACGCCGCCGCGCGAGACCCAAGGATGCGGCTTGCCCTTGATTTCGATGGTAAGCTCAAGGGAGACGTTCTGGCCCGGCTTGTCGAGCCGCCGCGCGTCGCCATAGACCAAGCCGGCCAAAATCAGCGCCTGCGCGCGGCTCCGGCTTTCAGCGAGGCCGCGCTCGACCAGAAGCTGATCCAGGCGACATTTGCCGCCCTTGGCCTGGCGCAGCCGTTGCTCCAGGGAGCCCTCTGGGCGTTGGCCTGGACGTTGGTTCCGACCGGGCGCGCCGCGTCCAGGCTCCGCGTAGGGTTTCAAGCGGAAGCGACGCAGGTAGCGGGACGGCCGAGGGCGTCGAGGGCGGTGTTGACGATATGGGCGGCGTTGAGCCCGGCGACGTCGTACATCTTGGCCGGCGCGTCGTGGTCGATGAACACGTCCGGCAGGATCATCGGCCGGATCTTGCAGCCCTGGTCCAACAGCCCCGCCGTCGCCAGGTAATGCAGAACATGCGCCCCGAAGCCCCCGATCGACCCCTCCTCGATGGTGATCACCACCTCGTGCTCGCGCGCCAGCCGCCGCACCAGGTCGGTGTCGAGCGGCTTCGCAAACCGCGCGTCCGCCACCGTCGCCGACAATCCCCGCGCCGCCAGCTCGTCCGCCGCCTTCAGGCATTCCTGGAGCCGCGCCCCGAACGACAGGATCGCCACCGCCGTGCCCTCGCGCAGGACGCGCCCCCGGCCCAGCGCCAGGACCTCGCCCCGTGCCGGCAGCGCAACCCCGCTGCCCTCGCCCCGCGGGTAGCGGAACGCCGACGGCCGGTCGTCCAGCGCCGCCGCCGTCGCCACCATATGCACAAGCTCCGCCTCGTCCGCCGCCGCCATCACCACAAACCCCGGCAGCGTCGCCAGATACGTCACGTCGAACGACCCCGCGTGCGTCGGGCCGTCCGCCCCAACCAGGCCCGCCCGGTCCAGCGCAAAGCGGACCGGCAGCCGCTGGATCGCCACGTCATGCACAACCTGGTCGTAGGCCCGCTGCAAAAACGTCGAGTAGATCGCCGCAAACGGCCGCAGGCCCTCGCACGCCAGACCCGCCGCAAACGTCACCCCGTGCTGCTCCGCGATGCCGACGTCGAAGCAGCGGTCCGGAAACCGCTTCGCGAACAGGTCGAGACCCGTCCCCGAGGGCATCGCCGCCGTCACCGCAACGATCTTCGCGTCCCGCTCCGCCTCCGATATCAGCGCCTCCGCGAACACCTTCGTGTATTGCGGCGCCTTCGCCACCGCCTTCGCCTGCGCCCCGGTGATGACGTCGAACTTGCTCACCCCATGGTACTTGTCCGCAGACCGCTCCGCCGGGCCGTAGCCCTTCCCCTTCTGCGTCACCACATGCACCAGGATCGGACCGTTCTCCGCCTCCTTCACGTTCTTCAGCACCGGCAGAAGATGGTCCAGGTTGTGGCCGTCGATCGGGCCCACGTAATAAAACCCAAGCTCCTCGAACAGCGTCCCCCCGGTCACCATGCCGCGGGCATATTCCTCCGCCCGACGCGCCGCCCGCTCCATCGAGCGCGGCAGCCGACGCGCCACCTCCTTGCCGACCCGCCGAAGCTCCCGGTACGGCCGCGACGAGATCAGGCGCGACAGATACGCGCTCATCGCCCCCACCGGCGGCGCGATCGACATGTCGTTGTCGTTCAGGATCACGATCAGACGCCGCTTCAGCGCCCCGGCGTTGTTCATCGCCTCGTACGCCATCCCCGCGCTCATCGCCCCGTCGCCAATGACACAGATCACGTTCCGGCCAGACCCCTGCCCCGAACCTTGGCCCGAACCTTGGCCAGACCCCTGCCCCGAACCTTGGCCCGAACCTTGGCCCGATTCCAGAAGGTCCCGCCCAACCGCCATCCCCAGACCGGCCGAGATCGAGGTCGACGAATGCGCCGTCCCAAACGGGTCGTAGACACTCTCCGCCCGCTTCGTGAACCCCGACAACCCGCCCCCCTGGCGCAGCGTCCGGATGCGCTCCCGGCGGCCGGTCAGGATCTTGTGCGGATACGCCTGGTGCCCAACGTCCCAGATCAGACGGTCCTCCGGCGTGTCAAACACGTGGTGCAGAGCCACCGTCAGCTCAACCACCCCAAGCCCCGCCCCAAGGTGGCCCCCCGTCACCGAAACCGCCTCGATCGTCTCCTGGCGAAGCTCCGCCGCCACCTGCTTCAGGTCCTCCGCCGTCATCTGCCGCAAGTCCGCCGCGCTTCGTACCCGATCCAGCATCGTCTTCTCGCTCACCTTGCCCATCCCTCCTCCTTGCCGATCACTCGACATCCAAGGGTGCCGTGGTGACGCCGCCCGCGCCGACGACGATCTTTTCCACTTTTTCGCCGG
>JAJYTL010000255.1 GCA_021793055.1 Pseudomonadota bacterium | reverse complement strand
GCATCCCTATGTCCTCACCCCTTTGACGCTGCTAAAGTTCAAATTAGTGGGTTGCTCATGTCATATAAAAGGGGGGGCTCATGGCATACAAAAGACTGGCGCTGAAGTCGCTATTAGTTAACAGCGCAAACGACCGGCATGGGGAATTGGAAAACGAAACAGCTGCAATCGCGTGGCTGTTTACGCACAACGAATCCTACATGCGTAACCTTGCCAAAGATTTAGTGAAAACAGGCCAGATTTATGAGCCACCATTGGTTTTGTCGAGCGGCGCAAACTTCATTGTCTTCGACGGCAACCGGAGGGTGACCTGTCTCAAATTGCTGACCGCCCCTAAACGTGCGCCAAGCGCAGAATTACAACAGTTCTTCGCGGAGTTGAAGGCCAAGTGGCCGGGAACGCTGCCCCAGGAACTCGTTTGCCAGGTTGAGGCAGACCGCGAGCAGATCGACGAAATCCTCCTCCGCAGGCACACCGGTGTGCAAGGCGGCGTCGGTCGGAGCCCGTGGACCGATCGCATGATGGCCAACTTCATGGAGCGGACGGGCAAGGGAGGCGGTATCAACGTTGCAGACGAGGTTGAAAAGCGTCTCAAGGAGGCGGGCATGTTGCCTAGGAAAAAAATCCCATGGTCGACAGCTAACCGCCTCCTGTCGTCCGAAGGTCTCCGCAACCGTGTTGGGATCAGCGTCTCCAAAGGGAAGTTCCAGCTTACGCATGACGAGGCGCTAGTTCTGCCAGTCTTCCGCCGTGTGGCAGAGGATTTAGCCAGCAAGGCCGTCGTACTGGGCGATTTGTGGAAGACCGAGGGCAAGCAAGCCTACCTTGATCGGTTGGAGGCCGAAGGTGTTTTGCCGCTGCCAGCCCTTCCCTTGCCGGTGGGTGGCAGCAGTAAAGGCGGTGTCGGAGGTACTCGCGGCGCAGGCCCGAAACCAGGGAGAACACCGACACCGCCTCGGCCTCCCGCTCCAAAGCCCGACAAGCGCACGACGCTAATATTGCAGGTCGATTATGGAGTGGTCTGGCAGGTTCATATCCAGCGACAACGCCAAATTTGGGATGAGTTACAGTTCAAGCTGCGGCTTGAGGACCACCCGAACGCAATCTCTGTGCTGTTCCGGGTTCTTTTCGAGCTGGCTACAGATAACTATATCAGGCGCACTAGCCTTGCTTCGGTTCACGCCAACGATAAGCTCGCATTGAAAGCCCAAAAAATCGGGGCCGATCTACTCGCGAAAGGAAAAATCGACGCCAAGTACCGTGGCCTGATTAGGAAGCTCGATCAGGCAGACGGCATTTTTTCGCTCGATACGCTCAATCGCTACGTCCATTCACCGGATTTTGCGCCATCGCCCACTCACCTAATCGCATTGTGGGATCAGGCGGCGCCGCTGGTGGTGCATTGTCTCAATGCATAACCCGCTGTCGATGCGGCTAGGCGAGTTGCCAAAGCAAAGTCATTCATCCTGCTCGTGGGGCCACAGAGATGTTTCCCCCTGATTTAACCAGGGCGCAGTTGCTGAGCATCTTCGAGGAGATGCCGGACGAAGACTTCGCGCGCTACCGCTACGTTCAGGAAATGGGCGCGACCTATCTCGCCGTGGCGCACTTCGAAGACATGTTAATCAACGCGATGAACGTATGCGACCGGGTGAAAGTTCGTCATGCCCTTGGCGACGACGCCGACCGGTGGGAGACGTTCAAGGGCAAGCATACAGCCCTGCAGAGCTCAACCCTGGGATCGCTCATCGGCATTCTCGAACGCCACGCGATCGCCCCGGACAATGTGCGCTATTTGAGGTGGGTCAAGGGAAAGCGGGACCACTTTATCCATCGATGGTTTCACGAAGGCGGTTGGCCAGGGGATATGGACGCCTCGGCCTGTCATGCGATGACCCGCCAACTTTTGGCTATCCAGCTCCGGCTGTCATTCGTGTGTGGACGCCCCGATTGATGCAAGCATTTTTTCGAAGGTATCGCATGTGGTCAGGTGCAGTCGTGTGTCCGGCCTCCTTGAGCGGCAGTTCACACGCCGCGGGCCCGTATGGAGATACGCGGACCGGGTCCAAATCGGCGTGGCGCGCTCGAGGCGCTCCGAATGACGCTGGTTCTCCCGATCCCATCTCACCGACCGTTTGCCCTTACCTTTCGATCGCCCTGCTCACATCTCCGACGCTTCCGAACCGGCCAGCTTACGCCGGTTTCGGTTCCGGAAGTCTGTAGACCCCACCTTTAGCCATAAGGGCCCATGCGATACGCGCCGTCCTGTTGGCCAGCGCTACAGCGACGAGGAGGGGCGGCTTTCTCGCCAACATCCGCGCCAGCCACGAGCCCTCCGGCGCTCCCTTTCGGCGCGCCCACCTAACGACAGCGACGGCGCCGCAGATCAGCAGCCTCCGCAGGTCCCGCTGGCCCATTTTGGTTGTGGCGCCAAGTTGGACTTTTCCGCCCGAAGACTTCTGTCTCGGTGTAAGGCCGAGCCAAGCTGCGAAGTCGCGCCCTCTTCTGAAGCTCTCAGCCGCGGGGGCAAGGGCCTGCAAAGCCGTCGCACAGATGACGCCGATGCCAGGGATGGTCATCAGGCGCTTTGCTGTTTCGTCATGGCGCGCACGCTCGCGAATCTCCTTTTCCAGGAGAGCGATTTTTTCACCGAGTGACGCAATGTGGCCGAGCAGCATGCTGCAAAGATCGATCACTGTGGATGGCAGCCGCTGGTCTCGACTGTCGATTGATTGCGCCAACCGGGCAACGTGAACGGGTCCGTTTGGGGCAACAATACCATATTCGGCCATATGTCCGCGCAACGCATTGATGGTTTGAGTTCGCTGCCGCACGAGCAGATCGCGAATCTTGAGCGTCATTCCCGCGGCCTGCTGTTCCACGCTTTTTACTGCGACAAATCTCATGGTTGGACGGGAGGCCGCTTCAGAAATCGCTTCAGCGTCGGCAGCATCATTTTTATTGCGCTTCACAAACGGCTTCACATAAATCGGAGCGATCAGCCGCACCTTGTGACCCAGCGCGCCAATCTCACGGGCCCAATGGTGCGATGCACCGCAAGCCTCCATCGCTACAATACAGACTGGAACGGAGGAGAAGAACTCAATCAACTTCGTACGAGGAATTTTCTTACGAAAGGATACCGAACCATCCGAACCAGCGCCGTGCACCTGAAACACGTTCTTCGCCAAGTCCAAACCGATTATGCTAACCTCTTTCATGGACGTCTCTCCTTTGTCGCGGCCACAACCCCGCTACCTTGGCACATAGATGCCGTCGGAGGGGCGTCCACCCCATCGGAGCGGGGTCTCGGCGCCGATCGGCGCCACAACCTCTTAACCGGCCAAGCGATGGGGGGTAAACTTCGCCGCCTATTCACAGAAAATGGCCGCTTCGGAAGAAGATGCCATTCGCGGCCCGAGGGTATCGCCTGTCGAGACGCGCTTCACAGGCGGCTCGCGAAGGACGGCTTGCTCCCTGCCTGCGCCATTAGGCGCCTCGAAAAAGAATGGCATCGCACGCGATCTTCGTATTGCGCCGACAGCTCCTGTCTGGCGGCTCCTTCGACGAGAAACAGTTAATTCGGGTCGCGTACGGGAATGGCCCACCACCAAATTGCAACAGCCGCCCGCCGTGTCGGCGATCCGCGGCAGGGCCAGCACATTCGCCGAACCGGTGAGCAGGGATCGACCTGGGCGATAGTCCTCACCGACCGTCTTCTTGATCGCGAGCAGCAGGTCCGGCACACGCTGGATCTCGTCGATGATAGCCCGGTCGAGGCCCCGGATGAAGCTGGCCGGATCGGATTGGGCGGCATCAAGCACCGTCTGATCGTCGGGGGCGGTATAGGTTCGATTAGCTTCCCCATTTTTCGGACAAGGGTGGTCTTGCCGGCCCGGCGCTGTCCCACGATCAAAACCGCTGGCGTATCCGAAAGGGCCTTATCCGCACGCCGCTCCACGAGCCGCTCGAACATCCCCCCAACTTCGGACAATCGGGACCAATACCCGCGGTTAATTAGAAGTCAATGGTCGGATGATTAGAAGTCAATGCTCGGATGATTAGAAGCGCTGGAGCGGAAGCCGTTGCCCCCCAGCCGTTTTCCAATTATGAGCCAGTTGGGCTGTTCCGCTTGAGCCCTTCTTCGACGGTGATGTGCGGGGGTGCGGGGGTGCGGGGGTGCGGGGGTGCGGCGCTTCGAGCTGATGAGAGGTCTTGGTCTGTCTGAACCAGATCCATTTTGATAACACCTTTGCCATCGCGAAGCCGTTGACACGTCTTCCTTACTGCTGCGGTGGAACCCTCAACTGGCGGAAGGGTCAGTAGCGGCTTTGTCCTAGCGAAGACATTCGCGATGTCGTCGTCGGCACGGCGGTGAAGCATTCAGCCGGCCGTGCCGCGAATAAGCTATTCCTTCCTGTCGCCGACCTTTGCCCGAGCGTAGCTTAACTTTGACGGCGCAATTTCAATCGGCGCTCTAGGCTCGCACCTTTCCAGCAGGCCACGGCGTCGGTTTGCTTCTGCCTGTGCCGAGCGGAGTTTTTCCCGCCCGTTGTCGTGGTTCGTTTTTTCTGTGGTCTTTCGTCGCCCCCTCGCCGCCCGGCGTCACGCCGGGCGTTCCTCACGTCCGCCTGACTCGCCCCTCCGAATCTTCCTCCTTGTGAGATTGGGCAGTCTTTCGGATTTCGGCTTCCGTAGCTGAAGCCTCTGCCCGGTCTCCTAACCCGTCCCCCCGGCCGCAATCGGCCGGGTTTCTTGTTCAAGGAGGCCCCCATGACAGAGAACGCCCTCGATACCCTTTCGCTCGCCCTCGCCCTCTCCGGTGCCGGCATGCCCCGAACCCAGGCCGAAGCGCTCGCTTGCGCTGCCGGCCAGGCGGTTGCCGGATCCGGCCGGAACCGGCCGGACTTCTTCGATGCGCTCTATAGCGCCGGGCTTGCCCCCTCTCTCGCCGAAGTCCTCGCCACTCTTCTCGCCAAGCACGACCTTCCCATGGCCGGCGCGATCGTCGACACCTTCTCGCCCTACCGCAAGCTCGAGGCCG
>JAJYTL010000254.1 GCA_021793055.1 Pseudomonadota bacterium | reverse complement strand
TCCGTGGCATCCGGCCACGAGCACTCGTCGAAGTCGCGCAGGTGGAATGGCAGCTCGCCGACCATCTGCTTAAGGACGCCCATGTTCTCTTCGGATGTGTCGATGGGTACCTGCAGCGCATGTACCTCGAGGCTGCCGCACGCCGCTTCTGCTTGCCGTATTTCGACATCGGCATGGACGTCACTCAGCTCGCGCAGAACCAATACGCGATTGCCGGGCAAATGATAATGACGATCCCGGGCGGCCCGTGCATGAGGTGCTTGGGCTTTCTGACGCAGGAGCGCCTGAACAGGGAGGAGGACGCGTATGGCCACGCGGGGGCGAACCCGCAGGTCATATGGACCAATGGAACGCTTGCGTCTCTCGCCGTTGGGGCCTTCGTGCGCCTGCTCACGCCTTGGTTCGAGGTCGCGCGGGATTTTGAATGGCTGGAACTGGACGGCGACAATCAACTTGTTTCGCGGAGTCGTCAGCCGGATTATTCGATCAAGGGACCATGCAGCCACTATTCCTCAGCTGACTTGGGCGACCCGTTCTTCGACATTGGGGTCGCTTCAGCGGGCAAGGAGAGAAGATGACCAATTGCATGGTCAGAATTGGGCGGCAGTGTCCAGGCGAAGACGCCTATGCGAGGTCGCCTGGGGCCATGGAAGTGCAAGGCTTCTTGCGCTGGATCGAAGGCCCGGGCCGCGCGCCAAATACCGGCTTTCAACGACAGGAATATAACCTGCGGGACGGTGCCCTTTTTGGCGCAGTCTCGACCAGACGACGGGCACCGCGGGTTTCGTCAAAGGCGCGCCGGCCCATGGATCGTGGTGTTGGTGTTAGCAGACGGCGACTTGATCGAGTTGAAGCGTTGGTAAAGGTAGGAGAGAAACTCGGACCATTCGCGTCCGACCGCTCGATGGGAGTTCACGCATGACCGAGTTCAAAAGCCGACTCACCGGATCGTTTACAGGCTATCGCGGCGGCGCCATCTTCCGTCTCACCAACGGCCAAGTCTGGCAGCAGCGCCGCTACAAGTACCAATACAGGTACAAGTATCGGCCGGAAGTAAGGATCTACCGGGACGGCAACAGGTGGTTTGCGGAGTTTGACTGCATGTTCGAGCCGATCGAGGTCGTCCGGGTCCCCGTGTTGGAGGAGGGTACCATCGTCTCAGACTTCGACGGCTTCGACGGAAATCGACGGTTCGAATTCCAGAGCGGGCGGATCTGGGAGCAGGCGGAGTGCAAGTATCGCTATCACTACGCCACTAGACCCGCGGCGCTTGTGGTCGAAGGAGTCGATGGTGTTCTGCTGTACGTAGAAGGTATGGACGAGGGCGTCCGCGTGCGGCGGGTCTAGGTGTAAACCGACGCCTAAACGTGACCCCCGGTCTCGGATGATGCAATGCCATGAATTTTTTTCAGCAAATTCTTGTTGGGCCGAGGTCTCAATCGGCGCCGATTAGGACTCCTCCGAACGCGCGCTTCTGACGGTAATTGCAATGCCTTGATCTGGCTTTAGCCTGTGGCCCCATTTGGATTCCGGTCCATAGCAGAGGAAGGAACAATGCCTAACCGAAATGTTCATCGCCCCGTCGGAGTCGCGGCAGGGGCCGGCTATGCGTATTGGAATACGAAAGGGCTTTTACCGGAGCAGGCATTGGCAGAGACGATTGGCGGCGCCGCTGGCGGATGGCTCGGAGCCGCTTTGCCGGATTGGATCGATCCGGCTACGACACCTAACCACCGGCATGTCGGTCATGGGGCTGCTAATGCGCTTGGGGCGGTTTGGGCTAGCGCCGAAACGATCCTGGATGTTCGGCAGCAGCTGCGCGCGAGAGCCGAAATGCTAAAGGTCGATCGCCCTTACTTGGAGAATGACGCCTCCCGACTCCTAAGCCAGCTAGAGGAGATTTTTCTGAGATTTCTGGCAGGGCTCCTTCATGGGTTGGCGGCAGGTTACCTTTCGCACCTATTTCTAGATGCGCTGACGGCGCGAGGAATTCCTGTATTTGCGCGAGGTTATTAAGTTGTCTTTATTGCCGAGAACCGCTAGTCGCACGTCGTAGCCCAAGCGTTCCTTTTCGATCTATTAGGCTAGATGCATTCCGCCGGGCTGGCCCTAAATGCCGACGGCTTACCCTGTAATGACGTGGCATTCGGATTTTGAGCCTGACGATTCAAGACGCGCTACTTCCGATCAGCCTCAAGTATGTCGGCGCGGAGTTTGCCTACGTACATCGGCATCAAGGCGGCTCACGCCGATCCATAAGGCATACAGGCCATATTAGTAACCTATTGATATTAAGATGGTTTCCGTTGAATTCTA
Organism: Pseudomonadota bacterium; assembly: GCA_021793055.1. Lineage (GTDB taxonomy): Bacteria > Pseudomonadota > Alphaproteobacteria > Ferrovibrionales > Ferrovibrionaceae > JAJYTL01. Next base: position 2,841 of record JAJYTL010000254.1, on the reverse strand, counting down.
TTTGAAATGTCACAACATCGAAGAAACTAGCGAGTTATGCGTACATCCCGTAAGGAAATTGCAGGTTATAGGGTTAATTACTCGCAGGATAAGGTGGGCGTCCGATAGCTAACCTCTTGTATTAGCGCGTAATAAAATCGCACTTTATGCGGACGCCCACATTTGTGGGTTACCCCATAAGCTGCAAGTTTGTCCTCATAAGCTGCGAGTCGCGACCCTATAACCTGCAAGTTCTGTGGTTCCGGTCTCGACCCGACTCGACCGCTTTGTCATGCTCGGCTAAGGCCGTTAATCAGCGCAACAACCCACCCTAACTCTTCCGCTTTTACCAAGCTCAAGGCTAAACCTCGCGTGGCAGCATCGGGTGGAGTTGCCCTTCTGTATCCAGCCCTAAGGCCTCTTCCTAATTTTCAGATCTTATATCCAAGCGTTATGCCTTCGCGCGGCACACGTGTCATTTGGGTGCGCAAGCTGTCAAACGCTCGCCGACCTACACGCCATTCCTTTTCCGCTCCTCCTGAATTTTCACTAGGTGGTTTCCCATGGCCAACTCTTCATTAGTTATGCGTAAACCCCGTGAGAAAATTGCAGGTTATAGGGGTAATTTCTCGCAGGATAAGGTGAGCGTCCGATAGCTAACCAGTTGTATTGGCGCGTAATCAAATCGCAATTTATGCGGACGCCCACGTCGGGCCCGGCTGATGGCCGGGCCCGGTGCCTCGCTGGCGCTCGACCGCCGGTGCGGCTTAGGGCGAAATCTCTTCCAGGAGCTTGTTCCGCGAGTTCAGGCCGAACTGCGAGACGATGGCGGCGGCGACGAGGAAGCCGCTGATCAGCAGCATCGCGCCGAGCACCCCGAGATGGGGAATGAGCGGCGCGATGAAGAGCAGCCCGACGCCGCCGCCGAGATGGCCGACGCCATCGACCAGGGCGAAGCCGGTGGTGCGCGCCCGCGTCGGATAGTTTTCCGCCGAGCGGGCGTAGGAGATCGGCACCCAGAGATTGAAGCCGAAGAACACCACCATGGCGCCGACGATGCCGACCCAGAGCTCGGAGCCGGCGAGCGCGATCATCACCCCGCCGGCGACCGTGATCGCCGCCGCGAGCGGCACCCAGGTCTTGCGCTCCAGGCGCTCGCCGAAGACGAAGGCGACGACGGCGCAGAGCACGAAGCCCAGGGTCCCCATGGCGGTGATCAGTCCGGCTTCCGGCGGCGGATAGTGCAGGGCGGTGAGCAGCGTGGTGAAGCCCGCGGCGAAGGAATAGACCGTGACGTAGCCGAGGAACCAGATCGCCAGCAGCAGCAGCGTGCGGTTGCGGTAGACCGGGTTGCGGAAGATCGCCGAATAGGGCATCGCCTGCGCGGCCGGCGCCGGGCTCGGCTCGGGCTCGGGCACCGGCGGCAGCATCTCCTTCTCGTGCGCCCGCTCCTCCATATAGGCGATTACCTGCTCCGCCTCGACCAGGCGGCCCTTCGAGATCAGCCAGCGCGGCGACTCCGGCAACTGGAAGCGCAGCAGGACGCCGACCAGGGCGAGCAGGCCGCCGAACAGGTACATCAGGCGCCAGCCGTAATCGAAGCTGTGGCTCGCGAGGGCGAAGGGCAGGCCGATCGGGAAGGCGGTCGCCGGCGTCGTGAACAGCAGCCCGAGCCAGATGCCGAGAACGGCGCCGAGCGCCGAGAAGATGAAGATCAGCGAGGTATAGCGCGCGCGGCCGCCGATCGGCGCCATCTCCGCGATATAGGTGTTGACGATCGCGAGATCGGCGCCGATGCCGATCCCGGTCAGCACCCGTCCGGCGACGAACCAGGTGTAGGAATCCACCACCCCGGTCAAGGCCGAGCCGATGCCGGTGATCACCATGGTTAGCAGCAGAAGGTCGCGCCGGCCGATGCGGTCCGAGAGCGGGCTGAGCAGCAGCGTGCCGACCACGTAGCCGAGCAGGTTGAGCAGCACCGGCATGCCGAGATACTGCGCCGAAGTTTCCGGGGTGCAGCCCGGAATCAGCGCCGAGCAGGTCTGGATGAAGGAGACGTTGATGTCGAAAATATCGTAGAAGGTGAACAGAAAGCCCATGCCGATGATAAAGGCGAACAGGTTGGGCAGCGCCCACACCGGTATGCGATCGAGCCGCGCGTTCAGCCGCCCTGCACTCTGTACTGTCTGGTTCATCTTCGACCCCTCCTCGGGCTTTGGCGCCATGGCGCCGGCCTGTCCAAGACCGCGGTACCGGGGGCCTTTCCGCGCCGCGGCGCGAAAGCGACCGCCCGTTGGTCCGCTGCCCCCGTTCTTGCCGCGCGATCTTCCGCCGCCTTCGGCACGATCGGAGAATGAACATTCATTCGTTATTGTGAATGGTTATTCACCCGGCTGTCGTCTGTCAATGCGATTGTGCGGGCGCCGCCGCCGGCGGCGGTCGGGAAACGCGGCTCCGGCGCGGCGCCCGGCGAAGCCGCGCTTGACTTTCCCCGCGAAATTGAATGAACATTCAGTCATTATGAAGGCAGGAGTGGTAGGCGAAATGTCCGGGAGCAAGCTGCAGATCGCGCGCCGCGCCGGCGTCGCGGTCGTCACCCTGTCGGACCCGCCCGTCAACGCGCTCGGCACCGGGATGATCCGCGCGCTGCACGGCGCGCTCGACGACATCGAGGCCGACGACGACGTGCGGGTGCTGCATATTCGCGGCGCCGGCAAGGCGTTCTGTGCCGGCGCCGATCTCGCCGAGATGCGCGCCAATCTGGCAGCGCCCGATGCGCTCGACGCCCAGATCGCCGCCGTGCGCGACATTCAGGCGGTGTTGCGCCGGATCGAGGCGCAGCCCATGGCGACGCTGGCCGAA
>JAJYTL010000253.1 GCA_021793055.1 Pseudomonadota bacterium | reverse complement strand
CGTCGCTGGCAGGCGCCGCAGCGACCGCTACCGGCGTCGGCGCTGCGTTCGCGTTCCCGGCCCATGCGAACAACAGCGGCAGGCAGGAAAGCAAGACAAGACGGCGCATGACGGAACTCCTCCGAAGACCAAAGCTTGGGATGTCCGGCAGCTTTATTCTCCGATCGTGTCGACAATGCGACTAAACCGACTCTGCGGCAATGCCGTGCTGTCTCAATCGACGACGATACGGGCGTTCGTCTGGCCGATCCCGATCAGCTTCTGCAGTATCTGATCCGCGCGATCGACCGTCCGGATGGGGCCGAGGCGAACGCGGTAAAAGCGCGTACCGTGGACGGTGACCTCGGTCACCTGGACCGTACCGATGCGAGACAGGCGCCGGCGCAGCTCGCTGGCGTTGCCATAGTTCGTGAAAGCGCCTGCTTGGATGAAAATATGCGTCGCCTGGACCGGCTCCTGGCGGAAGGTTGCCGCAAGATCGGCGTTGGGCGCGATCCAGTGGCCGCCGAGATATCCAGCCGGCGGCGACGCGGAAGCCGCGGCCGGGGGCGGATCGGCCGCGCGAACCGGCGCCGGGGCGAGTGCCGCCATCTGCCGAGGCCGCGCCGCGCGCGCCGCCGCCGGCGGTAAGGGCGCAGCGGTAACGGCGGAAGATTGCGCGACTGGGGCGGCGGAGGCCACGGCGGCCGACGGCGGGCTCTGGCGCGCCGCGACCAGGCTGCCAGCGGTACCCGGAATCGGGCTACCGTCCGGTCCCGGCACCGCCTGCACTCGGACCTCTGCGGTGCCGGCCTCCTCGAAACCGAGGAGCTGCGCCGCACGCCGCGTAACGTCGAGGATGCGGCCGTTCACGAACGGTCCGCGGTCGTTCACCCGCAGCACGACGGACCGACCGTTCTGCAAATCGGTCACCCGCACGTAACTCGGCAATGGCAGGGTCGGACTTGCCGCGGTCAAAGCGTTTTCGTCATAGATCTCGCCATCCGAGGTCAACCGGCCATTGAACGGAACGCCGTACCAGGAAGCGATGCCAGTCTTGCTGTAATGCGGCGAGAGGTGGGGATAGTACCAGACGCCGCCCACTTCGTAGGGGCGCCCGAGAATGTAACCCTTGGCCGAAGGATAGGGGCCATGAGATATGGGTGCCGCCGGTTGTCCCGCGCAGCCCGCGAGGGCAAGCGCAAGGCCGACGATGCCCCAGGCACCAACTCGGCGTGTATGCGACATGCTTCCGCTAGCCCCCCCGGAATCCGTTCGTTTCTAGGTATACGAATCGTGAGTCTAACGTCGGCCGATTCGATCAGCAAGAAGCCCTGCCGAAATGCCGAAGAACACCGAACGATTCCAATTCATCAAGGCGCGGAAATTCGGGCCGACGAGAAATGCGGGACCTTTGGCGCCTTGCGGCAGAACCAGCGCCGCGCGCCGTTCGAGCCACGACGGAAAGCGATGCCCCGCCAGCGGACGCACGCCGATGCGGCGCCACGCGCTGAGCGGCCGGTTCACGTCGTCGCCGACTTGAGCGGGATCCACCGGCCGCGAGAGGCGAACCGGCACGCCCCATCCAGCCCCTCGTCGCCAGCCGACCTGCGACAGATAGTTGGCGGCCGACGCAAAGACATCGGCCTTGGAGGTCCAGATATTGGGCAAGCCTGCGCCGGCGAAATGGACCGCATAGTCCCAATAGGTCGAGGGCATAAACTGATTCTGCCCCATGGCGCCGGCCCACGAGCCGCGCAGCGTCACCGGCGGCACACCTTCACGGGCGATAATGCGGAGCGCGTAGAGCACTTGGCCGCGGAAATAGCGCGCGCGCGCGCCGTGTCCCTCGTAGGCCAGCGTCACCAGCGCCGGGACCACCGCAAAGCTGCCGGTTCGCGCGCCGTAGTCGCTCTCGATCCCCCACAGCGCGACAATCAGCGCCGGCGGCACTCCGTAGCGGTGCGACACGCGCGCGAGAACCGAACGCTCGGCAGCGAGCCACCGCTGCCCTTCGGCGACTCGCACCGGCGAGACCAGGAGCGCGCGGTAGCGCCCAAAGCTCAGGGTCATTTCCGGCTGATGACGGTCCCGCGCCATCACCTCGGGCACGAGATGCGCATGGTCGAGCCCCATCTTGACCGCGGCTGGGCTAATGCCGGCGCGCAGCGCCTCCGCGCGGAGCCCGGCGAGCCAGGCGGTGAATGGCTCGGCAGCGTGGGCAGGGCAGGACGCGAAAACCAAGCCAAGCAGCGCCACTGCGATGATTGCCACACGAGCCGCCAAGCCGCCCGTCAAACCAGCCGATCGAGACACGCGTTTCCTTTCGAATCGCCAGACGCCGAATCTACCCCTGCGGCGCGGGAAATAAAGCGCTCGTTCGGCCCATCAATCGATAGGTGATCGGCCCGATCCATTCGTGGGTAAAGAGGTCCAGGTTCCGCAGATGGCCGCCGAGGTCGAAGCCGCGCAGTGGAAAGGCCGTTCCTGCGCTTCGATAGTCCACCGGCCAGGGCAGCACCGGCCAACCGACGCACCGGAACACGCCGACCGCACGCGGCATATGCCAGGCCGAGGTGACCAGAATCCAGGTTTGTCCAGGCCGGGGATGTGCTCGGGCCTTGCTGAAGAGGGCGTTGTCGTACGTAGTGCGGGACTTGGTTTCAAGCAGAATGCGATCCGGTCTGACACCGAGTTGCGCCAGAATCCGCTCGCTGATCTCAGCCTCGCTCGCGGGTGGCGCCGAAAAAACATCGGGAAACAGGATCGGCGTTCCTCCACTCACCAGAACCTTGGCGTCTGGATAGCGTCGCGCCAAGATCGCAGCTTCAATCAAACGCTGCGCCGCGCCGGTCAAGGCCGCCGTATGGCGCGTGGCGGATATCCAGGGATTGATGTAACCGCCAAGGACGATGATCCCGGCGACGTGGGGCGGCGCTGCGGGTGGTGGAAAGCGGCTCTCCAAGGGTCCGCCGACCCAATCCGCGACCGGCAAGATCGCGATTAGAAAAAGCGCCACCGCCGCCCCGACGACCAGCTGGCGGCCGAGCTTTCGCCACCTCGTCCAAGCCAGGATGACGCCGAGCGTAAGCGCCAAGACGATAAAATTTCCTGGTTCGGCGAGGCACCAGAGCGCCTTGGACAGAAAAAACACCATGTTCTGGTTCCCGAATAATTCGAGATATGGTTAGTAACACATTGAATATGATAATGTACTTGCCGCGCCTCACGATCAATTTTGCCCCCTGCTTCGGATAGGGAAAAAGCGGAAGTCTCGCGGGTTTGACGGACGCATTTCGCGCCGCGCGGCCATAAACGCGCTTTAGACAGTTGTGCACGCGCCCGTGAATAACCCTCTTGATTTTCTTTCTATTTCTTGGTGCCAAAACAACATCCATGTGCCGCCAATGGGAGGCCCGATATGCTTAACAGAAAGATTCTTGTCCCGGTATCGTCGGTTGCGCTCGTTGCGGCGCTTGCCCTAACTCCGGTACACAGCTATGTCGCGCCTGCGGCGGCGGCGGGTACGTCGGGATCGAGTTCGGCTGGCTCAGGTGGTGCTGCCGGTGCGGGCGCTGGGTCCGGGGGCCTTGGGATCGGCGCCTTGGCTGGTGGTGCTCCGGCTGGTGGTGCTGCCATCGGAATTGGGATCGCCGTTTCGGGGAGCAACAACGCGTCGACTTCGACGTCAACCTCGACCACTCCGTAGGCTTTCTTTAGCGTTCGGGAGCGGCTCGGCCCGCAGCCCCTTAGTGGTTGCGGGTTTTGGGACTGGCGCCGCAAGAACGGCTTCCGCGCAGCCAGCACACCTTCCCCTCTCGTTAAGCTAAGACGCTCTTGCCCGTTTTCCGGCTAAACGGGACGGAAGCGGATTATGATTCTAGGCCGATCCAACCTAAAATCATTGTGCTCTAAAGCCTCCAGAGGGTGATGTCATTGGGCTTTTGGCCGCGGTCGAGGACGGCCTTGAGGTCGAGGACGACGCCTTTGCCGGGCTTCAGGAGGGCGCGGACGAGCGGCCAGCCGGCCTCGCGATAGGCGGCATGGGCGACGGCGAGGACGATCGCGTCCGCCGGCTTCAAGGCCTCAGGCGCGACCAGGGTCAGACCGTACGCCTTCTTAACCTCGCCCGCATCCGCAGTCGGGTCCGCGACCTGCACGGCGACCCCGAAACGGCCGAGTTCCGCGACGATGTCCGCGACCTTGCTGTTGCGCACGTCCGGCACGTCCTCCTTGAAGGTGACGCCGAGAACCGTGACCAGCGGCGCGCGCCCGCCGCCGTCCGCCAGCAGAAGCCGCACCGTCTCCGCGGCGACATAGGCGCCCATGCCATCGTTGACCCGCCGCCCGGCCAGGATCACATCCGGATGATAGCCCGCCTGCTGCGCCTTGTGGGTCAGGTAATAGGGATCGACGCCGATGCAGTGGCCGCCGACCAGGCCCGGCTTGAAGCCGAGGAAGTTCCACTTCGTCGCCGCCGCCGCGAGCACGTCTTGGGTATCGATGCCGAGCCGGCGGAAGATCAGCGACAGCTCGTTGACGAAGGCGATGTTGAGGTCGCGCTGCGCGTTCTCGATCACCTTCGCGGCCTCCGCCGTCTTGATGTTCGGCGCCTTGTGGACGCCGGCCTTGACCACCGCGCCATAGACCGCGGCGACGATCTCCAGCGTCTTCTCGTCCTGCCCCGAGACCACCTTGGTGATGGTCTCGAAGCGGTGCTCCCGGTCGCCCGGGTTGATCCGCTCCGGCGAATAGCCGACGGTGAAGTCGCGTCCCGCCTTGAGCCCGGAGACCGCCTCCAGGACCGGCACGCAGTCCTCCTCCGTCGCGCCCGGATAGACCGTCGATTCGTAGACCACGATGTCGCCGGGCTTCAGCGCCTCGCCCACCGTGCGCGAGGCGCCGAGAAGCGCCCCGAGGTCCGGCCGGTTCGCGCGGTCAACGGGCGTCGGCACCGCGACGATGAAGAAATCAGCTGGCTTCAGCGCCTCGGCGTCGTCGGTATAGAACAGCCCCGGCTGGCCGACCTCCGCCGCCGCCACCTCGCCGGTGCGGTCGCGGCCGGCCTTGAGGTCGGCGATGCGGTTTGGGTTGAGGTCGTAGGCGACGACCGGGGTTCCGGCCCGCCCGAAGGCGACGGCGATGGGAAGACCGACATATCCGAGGCCGATAACGGCG
>JAJYTL010000252.1 GCA_021793055.1 Pseudomonadota bacterium | reverse complement strand
TCGTTCGTGGTCCGCGCCCTCGCCGCCTTTTCGGTGATGCTGCCGCAGATTCTGCTCGGCGCCTATATCAGCTTCGTGAGCGACGACCTCTATCCGGTCTATGCCCTCTGCGGCCGCATCTTTCCCGGCATCACGCCGCTCCAGGACCAGACTCTCGGCGGCTTGATCATCTGGATTCCCTCGACGATGATGAGTGCCATCGCCTTTTTGCTCGTGCTCAACTTCTATCGCATCTACGAAAAAAGCTTGGTCAAGGAAGACACCCGTGCAACATCCCTCGCGGCTTACGCCAGCCGCTGGACCGGCTGAAGGACGCATCCTCGGCCTTGCCGCCGCCCTGATCCTCGCTCTCGGCCTGATCGGCGCGCCCCCGCCGGCCCGCGCCGCTTCCGCCACGCATCTCGCGCTTAGCAAGCCCTGGATCCGCGCGATCATGCCGGGGGTTCCGGCGGCCGGCTATTTCACCCTTTTCAACAACGGCGACCGGGCTGTGGCGCTGGTCGCCGCGGCCTCGCCCGCCTGCGGCAAGCTCATGCTGCACCGAAGCGAGACCGTGAACGGCGTCGAGCGCATGATCATGGTGATGAAGGTTCCGGTGCCGGCGCACGGCCGCGTCGCCTTCGCGCCGGGCGGCTATCATCTGATGTGCATGTCGCCGAGCGCCGCCGTGAAGCCCGGCGCCAAGGTGCTGGTGACGCTCAAATTCGCCAACGGCACGACGCTCGGCGCCGAATTCCCGGTGCGCGGGCCGACCGGAAAATAGCCGCGCGCCGAAGGCCGCTCAGAGCCGCCCGAACAAGGCCATGATGCGGCCGAACAGGCCCTTCGGCGCGCCGTGCGTCACCAGCCGCTTGAGGTCGTCGGCCGCGCCCGGGATATCCGGCTTCGCGGTGTGCAGCGAGGAAATCACGAGCCGAGCCGCGCCGCTTTGATCGAAAACGTAGACGCCGGCGCCGTGCGTCACCTCGTAGGGCTCGGTGCCGTGCGCCGGCGTCACCGAATAGGCAACGCGGTAGCGCCTGGCCAGCGCCGCGAGCTGGTCCGGCGTGCCGCGAAGACCGGTGATCTCCGGGGCGAACAGCGACGTGTAGCGCTTGAGCACCGTAAGGCTGTCGCGATTGGGGTCGACGGTGACGAAAAGCACCGCGACTTTGCCCGAGAGCGGCCCGAGGCGCTTCAAGGCCCGGGCGATGTTCGAGAGCGTGAGTGGGCAAACGTCCGGACAATGGGTGTAGCCGAAATAAAGCATCACCACCTTGCCGCGGTAGTCGGCCGCCGTCACCGGCCGGCCGGTCGCGGCGCTGGTCATGGTGAAGCTGAGCGGCGGCAGGGCGCCGGATACGTCGATGCCATGCCAGGCCGCCGGCTTGTGACAAGCGGCGACAGAACCCGCCAGCAGGCCGGCCGCGATCAGGCCGAGAAGCCGCCGCCACGCGGCGCGCGGCGCCGAGCGCGCCATCTTGGCCAAAACCCCTTCAACCGACATCTCGAAACCCCCTCGCCGATGCAAACAAGGACGGCTCGACGCGAGTCGCCCGCGATCTCAGAAGCGCGCCTCCATGGTCATGGCGAGGCCGCCCGCCGCATTCGCCGCCCACAACGCGACCCGCTTGTCGCCCTCTTCCGGCAGGCCGTGAACCGTGAACGGCGCGGGCGCAAAAAGCGGGCTTCGCGCGCGAATGCTTACGCCCGAGGGCGCGGCCGGCCAATGGGCGCGGAGATGCTCGGCCAGCAACGTCGCGGTCAGCGGTCCATGCACCACGAGGCCGGGATAGCCTTCGACGCCGGTGACATAAGGCTGGTCGTAATGGATGCGATGGCCGTTGAAGGTGACCGCCGAATAGCGGAACAGCAGCACCGGATCGGGATAGATCTCGCGCCGCCACCGGCTGTTGGTCGGCGCCGGATCGGCGACCGTTGCCGTTGCCGTCGCCGCGGCGCCGCGATAGACGACGGTGTTCTCTTCTTCCATCGCGCCGCCGCCGGTGGTGGAAATGCGATAGCGGATGGTGACGAAAACGAGCAAGCCCGAGCGGCCGTCCTTGATCTCGACATCGGCGATCTCGGCACGGCGCGTCGCCATTTCGCCGACCCGAAGCGGCGTCTCGAAACTGAGCCGGCTCGCCGCCCACATCCGCCGCGGCAAGGGCACCGGCGGCAGGAAGCCGCCCCGCTTCGGGTGGCCGTCCGGCCCGATTTCGCCGGCCGGCGCGACAGCGTTGAAGAACATCCAGTGCCAGAGCGGCGGCAGCGGCTCGCCGGTTACCGGCGCGTGCGCGAGATCGATGGTCGCCGCGAGTTTCGCGGCCTGCGCCGGGGCCAGGACCTCGCTGACGCTTTCACTGCGGCCGATCCAGTCCTTGAGAGGGGCGAGGGATGCGGCCGTGACGGGATTTGCGCTGTCGCTCATGGCAAGAGAACCTAGATCAAAAGCGGACTCTCACGGCGCGGCCCCGGCGTCAATAAGAGCGCGGCAGGCCGAGCACGTGTTCGGCCACGTAGCCGAGGATGAGATTGGTCGAGATCGGCGCCACCTGGTAGAGCCGGGTCTCGCGGAACTTGCGCTCGATATCGTAATCCTCGGCGAAGCCGAAGCCGCCGTGGGTCTGCAAGCACATATCGGCCGCCTTCCATGAGGCATCGGCGGCGAGAAGCTTCGCCATGTTGGCCTCGGCGCCGCAAGGCTGGCCGGCCTCGAACAGGCTTGCCGCGCGCTGCATCATCAGCGCCGCCGCCTCGGTCTCGATATAGCTGCGGGCGATGGGGAACTGGATGCCCTGGTTCTGCCCGATCGGCCGGCCGAAGACCACGCGCTCGCGCGCATAATCCGAGGCACGGGTGAGAAACCAGCGCGCGTCGCCGACGCATTCAGCCGCGATCAGGATGCGCTCCGCGTTCATGCCGTCCAGGATGTAGCGGAAGCCCTTGCCTTCCACGCCGATCAGGTTCGCCGCCGGCACCGCGAGATTGTCGAAAAAGACCTCGGTCGTCGCGTGATTGAGCATGGTGCGGATCGGCCGGATGGTGAGGCCGTGGCCGACCGCCTCGCGCATGTCGACGACAAAGACCGAAAGCCCCTCGGTGCGCTTCGCCACCTGGTCGCGGGGCGTGGTGCGCGCCAGCAGCAGCAGCAGATCGGAGTGCTCGGCGCGGCTCGTCCACACCTTCTGGCCGTTGACGATATAACGCTCGCCATCGCGGACGGCGGTGGTGCGGATCGCCGTGGTGTCGGTGCCAGCCGAAGGCTCGGTGACACCGAACGCCTGCAAGCGCAGCGCGCCCAAGGCGATGCCGGGCAGCCACTGGCGCTTCTGGGCCTCGCTACCGTGGCGCAGAATCGTCCCCATGATGTACATCTGGGCGTGGCAGGCGGCACCGTTGCCGCCGCTTTTCTGAACCTCCTCGAGGATCGCCGCCGCGGCGACGAGGCCGAGGCCGCTGCCGCCGTATTCCTCAGGGATCAGCACCGAAAGCATGCCGGCCTCGGTCAACGCCGCGACGAATTCCTTCGGGTAGGCGCGCGCGCGGTCGAGTTCGCGCCAATAGGCGCCCGGAAACCGCGCGCAGAGCGCCCGCACCGCCTCGCGAATCTGCTGGATTTCGGGTCGTTCGCCGGCTGGCGACGGTTGTTCCGCTAAGATCATGGCACTCTCGACACTCTCTCGCGCGACGCCGCGATGCGGCCGTTCGCCGTTGCGGCGCTGTTATAGCGCACAGGTGCGCAGGCCGGCAAAAAGATCGCGCCGATCGGGCGGGAAAAAGTTGCGGTAGAGATTGGAGGTCAGCCGGCCACGGGTGGCGAAACAGCCGCCGCGCAAGACCTTGAGCGGCCCAAACCAGGGCTCGGAATAGGCCTTGTACGGGCCGGGCACGAAACCTGGATAGGGCAGGAAGGCCGAATCCGTCCATTCCCACACGTTGCCGATCATCTGCCGGCAGCCGAAGGCCGAATCGCCGGCCGCGAAGGCCGCGACATCAACCGTGCCGAGAAGCCGGCCATCGAGATTGGCATACGCGATGCCGGGCGCCGCCGCGCCCCAGGGATAGCGGCGCTTGACCGAGCCGAGGCCGCCGCTGGCGGCGGGCTCGGCCGCGGCCGCGACTTCCCATTCGAGCTCCGTCGGGAGCCGGCGCCCGGCCCAGCGGCAGAAGGCCTTGGCCTCGTGCCAGCTGACATGGCTCACCGGCTGGTGCGGTGCCAAGGCGACGATGCGATCGAATTGCCGGGTCTGCCAGCCCGGCCCCTCGGTGATCCAGTAAAGCGGATGCTGGGCGCCGGTCTCGCTCCGCCAATGCCAGCCGACATCGTCCCAGAAGCGCCGCGCGCGATAGCCGCCGTCGGCGACGAAGGCGGCGAACTCGGCGTTGGTCACCGGCGCGCGGGCGATGCGGAAGGGTTTGACCGCGACCTCATGGGCCCATTTCTCGTTGTCGAGCACGAGCCCGCCGTGGCCGGGTTCGGCGCCGAGACGGAAACGGCCGCCGGGGATTGCCACGTCGCCCGGCAGCGGCCCGGCCGCGAGCGCCGGACCGGGCGGAACGGCGAAGCCCGGCGCCGGATAGCCGAGCGTCTGGCGGCCATAGACCAGGGTCTCGTCGTGCATGTCCTCGTGCAGGATGCCGATCGCCTGAACTTCCCGCGCGTGTGGACTCATCGGCCCGCGTTGCAGCCGGCCGACCACTTCATCCTGCACCACGGCCATATAGCCAAGTGTCGTCTGAAGCGGCGGCAAATCTAGGCTCCAGCGCGCATCCGGCGGCACATCCAGCGATCGGTAGAGCGCATCGGCGTCAGGGCGGATCGGCGGCTTGCGGTCGAGATCGCGCAGCACGAAGCGCTCGTGGAACCAGGCGATATGGCCGGCTTCCCAGAGCAGCGGATTGACGATGGAAAGCTGCAGCAGGGTCAGGGCCTCGTCCTGCCGGCGCCAGGCGCGGCGGGCACGGTGTTCCTCGGGATCCAGCCCTTCGAGAAGGGCGAGCGTGCGCGTTCGCGCATCCAAAAGCCCGGCGCGCAAATCGGCGTTCGCATCGGCACCCTCAAAGGTTTCGCGCATCCGGTCTCGCCGCCCGTGGCAAAGCGAAAGCTTAACCGGGGCGGCGGATGGGATAAACCCCGTCGGGCCGGCTTAGGGCCGGACGCTGGACGTCAGATGCCGTCACCGCAGA
>JAJYTL010000251.1 GCA_021793055.1 Pseudomonadota bacterium | reverse complement strand
ACAACTTTGGGAGATTCGCGATGCCTTGGAACGAGGCCGATCGGGCGAAGTATGAAGTCATTCGGGCGCGCTATTCAAGCGATATGTCGGAGGCCGAGTTGGCGCTGATCGCGCCGCTGCTGCCGCCCAAACGGCGCGGACGCAAGCCGACGGATGCCCAGCTCATTTGGCGCGAATCGGCCCTGCGCATCGCTATTTTACCAAGCACTGCTCCGACAGCCGGCCAACGACGGCACCGGCAATGCCGGCGAGCACTCATCAGAGACCAGCGGCCCTGCGGCCTTCTAGCCGTGGACCAGTCAGGAAGCCGTCTGGCCGACGGGTGATCCAAGCATTGAGCAATGCGTGGTCGAGGGCTGACTTGGCCCGAAGTAACGGAACGCCCCGAAGGCGCTCAGCAAGCGAATGGGCCACGTGGTTCCAATCCCTTTATTTTCTTGCACCAAAGGCTATCTTCGTTCGTCATCAGGGCAACCCGCAGCAGCGAACTTTCCGCAGGCGCACCGCTTCGCGACGCCCGTTCCTTTCCTCATGCCCAGGTCGTTAGGCCGCCTTGGCCACACCCGCCGCAGCCGGGTGCGTACCCTCTGGCACCGACGGAGAATTAGCAGCCGATAATGCCTCGCGCATTAGGGTAAAGGCATTGTCCGAGTACATCGGGTGCTTTGTTTTGCCAAAGACGAAGGTATGCATGCACTGCGGGTCGGCGTCTATGCCAAGCTTTTTGCGCAGGGCGTAGGATTTGTTCGTGGTAAGGCCTAGCTTCTCCGCTAACCTCTTAGGGGACAAATGGAATCGCTTCTGTAAGTCCACCTCTCGCACGGCAGCCGCCTCAGTTGGATCGTCGGCCGGGATAAATCGCACTGGCACGCCCTCACCTTCCTTTTTGGTGAAGCGTACGGTGATAGTCGCACCTGATCCGTAGATTTGCGTTTCAAGACCTCCAAGGCGGGGGAAAACGACGCTTCGGTCCTGACCATTTCGTATAGCCTTTTCGACTCGGTCTATATCCGCCTCGCTGATATCCACATCCTCTGCTACATGCGACTCCATCGCGAGCAGGGTACGAATACGGCCACGCGCTTCGTCCCGCTGCCGCTTGCCAGGCCACAACAGGTCTCGAATTTGGCTGTACTCGCGGTCTACCATGATATCGAAGCCGATCGGCGGTTGGGTGCTGATTGGCAGCACCCGGGCCGGAAGATGATCGGCTAACGTGTCACTGAATACCCTTTTCATGAGATCATCGAAGACGGTCACCAGTCCACGCGCGTGCAGATAGAGCATGTCCTCAGGGTGACGATCATCCAATGTTGCTCCGCGTCTCGCCAGGCATCTACGACCCGTAGCAGGCCAGCTTCGGCAGAAGTCAGTTTCGCGTGCTGCACCGCCAGTTTGACGCACTTCTCGTGACCGATGCTGGTCTTTTTTGCAGGGTCCATGACCGTGACACGGCGCTGAACCAGAATCGCCTTCAGGAGCATCTCGCTCGCATGCTGCATATGGAGCAGTACGGTTGTGACACGGCCATCTTCGTCGCAACCGTTGAAAGCGGTAACGGCACGTCGGAGCGAACAGAGAGCCTTGGCCTTCAGTAGACGGGCATCGCGTCGGAGTTTCATGACGCCATAATATACCGCGTCAGCGGGTTCTGCGCCAGCGAGCAGAGCGAGCGGTAAGCGTGCAGACGCAATATGCATTACTCAGCGGTCGGCAATTTGTGCGCCATCGGCGACCGCAAAGTCGCCTCTATATCTACGTGAATTCAAACTTAATGTAGCCTTAAATACCGACTAATGAGTAACGGCATTCCTGGATCACTGCTAATGGTGACTGTGAAATTAGGGATCGTTCCGTAGGGCAGCGCGCATGATTATCCATTCCTCGGAAGAAGGATGGCCCACGAAATGCACTATGACAACAGGTACACTGGCGATGGGCGGAGGGCTGGCTTTGTCAACCGGAATATCGCTATGCAGCGTGATACACCCTACGGCTTTTGCCGAATCATTCAGACCCAGGATAAGCGCCTGGACGATCGACTGCATGTCGGCGTTGAATTGAGCGAACACGGCCATCGGACAAACTACGGCGTATTGGATGGCGTACATCGGGCGGGAAAGATCGACGGAATTTTCAGACTGTGCCGGTGCCGCGCCGGCCTCTGCCAAGCCGGTTGGCGACGGAGCGGAAGAAGTGCCTGCGGGTGGCGTCACCTGCGCAGATGATGACCAATTTAATTTATACGCTGCGATGACCCCGTGTTGTCCGTTTTTTTGTACGACCAAGGCTACATCGTCACCCATGTCATCTATTGTCGTGGCCTCTACCAGGATAGGAGTAAATGGATCGATGAAACTACGATTCTGAGCTATTGCTGCCTTGGCTTCCTTCTCGAACTCGTTGCGTTTAGCTTTAACATCTCGAATGTTAAGGGATAGTGTTGTTAGATCGATAACCTTGTTCCGGGCGGCAACCGAAGGATAAAAACCTGCCCCGTATTCGTCGGTCCTTGCCTGTCGGGGGACGGACAGCAATGAAATGGGTGCCGAAGACGCTGCCGTGCCGCCATGCGTGGTGGCGAGGCGGAGCCATTTCGTGGCCTCGGTATCGTCCTTCGGGACGCCCCGACCCTCACTATACGCCAGGCTGATGGCATATTGTGCAGCCGCAAGTCCTTGCGCTGCTGCGAGGCGGAACCATTTCACAGCCTCGGTGGCGTTCTGCGGGACGGCCGAGTTACAACAAAGGAAATATTTCTCTCCAAGCTCGTATTGCGCCCGCGCGACGCCCGCGTCAGCAAGCGGCCGCAAGAGGCGAAGCACGGTAACGTCATCGCCCCGCTGGCGGGCCTGGATAATCTCAATCCATCGGGTTGCTTCATCCGACGGAGCGGAAACTGCGCTGTTGGCGGCGCTCGGCTCCAGAGTGGCCAAAATGATGGCAGAAGCGACCAACGCCGCAACCGATCCCATGAGAAGCCAATGTACAATGTGGCCACTGCTATTGGTCATACGTACCTCCGCTGCTGCGTTTACTCTTGAGGCGATCGCGGTGGGCAATTCTGACGCAGGAACATTAAGCGATTGCGACGGTCAGGCCTAGGGCCTGTCATCAATTGAGCCAGATGACGGCGGCAGCGAGGTTGGTGGCGGCGAGGAAATTCCGGGCGGTTTTATCGTAACGAGTGGCGATAGCTCGAAACTGCTTGAGCTTACAGAAGAAAATTTCGATCAGGCTGCGGGCTTTGTAGAGGTCTTTGTCATAGGAGCGCGGCTCTTTGCGGTTGGCCTTTGCTTGCGGGCGCGGCTGCTCAAAATCGCCGCGCACATCACCGAGACAGCGAGCCGCGTGCGTATCGCCTTCGCCGCGGCGTGCCCCGAGGCCTCGCTGTTCGCCAGCCTCGCCCGCTGCGTCCAGCCAGCCTGACCGTGACTGAACCGCTCCTGATTTTCCGAAGGTCATTTCGTTTTAATCTAATAGCCATTGCCAAATCTTCCTGTCACCAGAGGATTATCCCATACCCATGCCGAAGCTGGGCGGCTCCGGCTCTGGCTCGGGCGTTGGTTCTGGCTCTGGGCGCGGCTGCGGTATTTTCCCTCGCGCCGGGGTGATGATTTTATCGTCCCTGTGCGGCACGAATATTTCCGCCCCGCGGGCGGCGCCGGGAGTCTGCGGGCGCGACGCGGCGGGCGCCTCGGCTTCCGGCACCCGCTGCGATACTTGCGGCCTGACGGGTTGCGCTGCCGGCGGGGCTGGCCTTGGTTCCGGCTGCGGTGCCGAGTGTGGTGCCGCCTGCGGCTTTGGCGCTGGCTCCGCCACCGGCTGCGGCCTCTGCGGCTGTGGTGAAGACACCCCCGCGCCCGGCGCTTGTCGCGACGGCGCGGAAACCTCCGTCGATGATTTCACCGTCGCGGATGGCACCGCCGGCGTTTTTGATGGCACCTTCGCCATTGTAGGCGCCTTCACCATCGACTGTACCGATTGTGCTTTCGCCATCGGCTTCGGCGACGTCGGCGACGTGCCTGCCGCCGCCTTGGATGGCGACGATGCCCCCGCCGAAGACGGCCACATCGCGACAATGGCGCTCTTCGCCTTGGTCATTCCCTGGCCAAGCCACGACATGCGCCCCGGCTTTTGCGCCGGCGCTTTCGCAACCACCATGGCAGCCGGCGGCTTTGGCGTCGTCCTTGCCACTGGCTGCGCCTTCGCCACCGGCTTTGCCGAAGGCTGGGCTTTTGCCTGAGGCGATGGCGTTCCGGCCGAAGACGGCAGCACGACGGCGATGGCACTTTTCAGAGTCGTCCCCATCCTGCTCAGAGTCGGCACCACCCTGCGGAACAAGGGCACCGGCGGTGGCTGCGGCCGCGGTGCATCGGACGGCGATTTCGCGGCGAGCGCCTTCGGCTCCGGCACTGGCGGTGCCTTGGCCATCGCCGCCGCCGGTTGCGGCATGGCCCTTGGCGGCGCCGGCCGCGCTTCGGGAACGAGGATAGCGCTTTCGGGCACAAGGCCGCGGCGGACGGCGAAGCCGGCGCCTGTCGAAACCGCCGCCGGCTCATAGTCGAGCGTGCTCTCCTTGCGCCGCGCGCGCGCGAGCCGCTCGGCCATGCGCGCGCTGTTGCCCATCTCCTCCTCGCTCCAATGCAGCCGCACGCTCTCGCGATGGCGGCTGAGGGCGACATAGGTGAGATGGCGGTCCATGCTCGCGCTCAGCAGCACATGGGCATGGTCGACGGTGACGCCCTGGGCCTTGTGCATCGTCGCGGCATAGCCGTGGTCGAGGGCGTCGTAGTCCTTGAGCGCGAACACCACCTCGCGCCCACCATCGAGCCGCACCTTGAGATGAGCGCCCGCCCCCGCCCCGGCGATGGCCACGAGCGTGCCAAGCGTGCCGTTCTTCACCCCGAGAGAGCGCTCATTGCGGAGAAAATAAATGCGCTCGCCGGCCGCAAAGGGTTTTTTCCCGTCCCGGGTCGGCAGCATGACGTCAGGGCCCAGCTCGCCGCGCCCCAGCCGCGCCGCCCGCGCCCGGTCATTGAGGTCGCGGACATCGGCACGGCGATGGGCAAGGATGATGCGGCTCGCCGCCGGGTCACGACGACGGCCCGCCTGCCAGTCGATAATCAGCCGGATTTTGGCCTCCTCCGCTTTGATGGCGGCCAAAACCATGCCCTT
>JAJYTL010000250.1 GCA_021793055.1 Pseudomonadota bacterium | reverse complement strand
CTGCATGCGTTCTTGCCTAGATCAACTCCAAGGATCACAATCGACATCGGTCCGTTCCTTTCCCGTTTCAAGCACCGGCATCATATCCGATGCCGAGGAAGGGGCGGGCCATCCCATAACGGCCTGCAAGGACTGTGGCCGGAGGCACGCGGGTTGGTACGACCGCGAGACGCGCCGGGTGCGCGACCTGTCCTGCGGTGACACGCGGGTCTAGCTGGCGATCGAGGTTCGGCGGGTTCTGTGCCGACACTGTGGCAAGGTGAAGCGCGAGCCTCTGGACTTTCTTGCCGACAACCCGCTCTACACCAAGCGATTTGCCTGGTTCGTCGGCCGGCGCTGCCGGGCGGGTACGATCCAGGATGTCGCCAGGGAACTGCACTTGGACTGGCATACCGTCAAGGAGCTGGACAAGCAGTACATGGCGGCCCAGCTGGCGCGCGCCGGCACGCGGGCACCCAAGGCGATCGGCATCGACGAGATCTCGATCAGGAAGGGGCATGCCTACCGCATCGTGGTGAGCGACCTGATCCGGGGCCGGCCCATCTGGTTTGGCGGAGAGGATCGCTCGGAGGCCCGCATGCAGCAGTTCTATGACTGGCTGGGCGAGAAGAAGGCCCGTGGCATCCGCCTGGCGGTGATGGACATGTGGAAGCCCTTCCGCAACGCCACCCAGGAGCGCGCGCCCCAGGCGGCGATCCTGTTCGACAAGTTCCATGTGATGCGCCATCTGAACGACGCCTTGGACAAGGTGCGCAAGACCAAGTACGCCCGGCTCCAGGGCAAAGACCGGCGCTACATCAAGGGCCAGAAGCACGTCCTGCTGAGCCGCCACGAGAATCTGACGCTGGACGGCCGGAAGTCCTTGAAGACCTTGCTGGCCGCGAACAAGCGGCTCAACACCGCCTACCTGCTGAAGGAATCCTTCGGCCAACTCTGGAGCTACGCGCGCGAAGGCTGGGCGCGGCGCTTCTTCGAGAACTGGCGTGCGGGCCTCAAGTGGCAGCGCTTGAAGCCCTACGAGACGTTCGCCGAGATGATCGACCGCCATTGGGACGGGATCGCCGCCTATTGCAGCCCCGAGAACAAGGTCTCGCTCGGGTTCGTTGAAGGATTGAACAACAAGATCCGCGTCATCCAACGTCGCGCCAACGGACTACGCGACGAGGACTATCTGCGCCTCAAGGTCTTCACCTGCATGCTCGCCGAGCTCTGAAACCATCAATAATCACCCACACGATTCCACGAAGACCCTTAATTCAAAGAATTTCAACTGGGGCGTGCGATGTGGGGGTTCCTGCCATTGATCGTGGCTGTCTTCACCCTGGGCGGCTGCTGCGTGCCGCAAGCGAACAGCGGGTCGAGAGGGTGCCGGTGAATGCGGCGATGTCGCAAGCGTAGGTCGGCGTCGTCGATGCCATTTCCGCGGCCCAGGCCGAAGAGCGCCTAAAGGGCGTGCCAAGACTTGGCCTGGTGGCGTGCTCGCTGACAGAGACGTTCAACGTCACCGGTTCGGTGAACAAAGACCATGCCGCGCAGCTGAGTGTCGATATCAAGCCACCGATCTCGCTGCCGGTTGGCCTGAATGGGAGTGCCAAGAGCGACAACAAATCGACGGCGTCTCAGGGCAACATCTTGGTGTTGGTGCTGAAAAACCCGAATTGCCCGCCGAGCGCCGCGCTCGGCGCTGCGAAAAAGTCCACGGCGCAGCCGGCCAAGGCGATGCGGACGTCGCGGGCCGATCCGCCGGCGGGGCCTGGCGCCGCGGCTTCCGACGGGGCGGCATCGCTCGTGTCGAAGGAATTGGGCGTCGCGGCGAAGACCGATCGTAAGCCGCCATTGCAGCCGCAATGTCCCGGCGGCCCGGTGATGGCGCTGTCGCAATCCGACTTCCCGGCCTGCCCAGGCAGCGGCCCGGTGATGATGCCGAAGCCCGACTGCCCGGCCTGTCCGGGGGCGGCGGTCCGGTGATGATGGCGAAACCCGCGGCATCCGGTTGCGATACCACCATAGATGAATGGCGGGAAGCCGCGCGAAGAAATGAAATAGCCCGATGCTGCCGGACGAGCGCTTCGGCCGCGCCGCTTAGGGCGTTTTCGTTGCGAGATAGCGCACCGCGCCGTTCAGCGTGAGGAGTTTTGCATAGTCGCTTTCCGGCACCTCGACCCCGAGCCTTTTATGCAATGCGGCGATGAAGTTGAGGAAATCGAGCGAATCGATGTCCAGCGCCTCGCGCAGATCGGCGTCGGGGTCGATGCTGCCGGCGTCGGTCTCCGGCGCGATATTGCCGAGTTCGGCGATCACGCTGATGCGCAGTTCGGTGTCGGTCATAACTTCTCGGGCTCCTGCAGCCGGGCGTCGACGGCGTTGAGGAAGAGGCTTCCCAGATGGCCGTCGCTCACGCGGTGGTCGGCGGCGAGGGTGGCCGCCATCACCGGGCGGACTTCGATCTTGTCTTCGACGGCAATCGGCCTCGGCACGATCTTGCCGAGGCCGACGATCGCAACCTGCGGCGGGTAGATCACGCCGTAGAGGCTCTCAACGCCGCGCTCGCCGAGGCTCGATACCGTGATCGTGGGATCGGTGAGCTCGGAACTGCGCAGCCGACCATCGCGCGCCCGCGCCGCGAGATCGCGCAGCTTGGCCATCAGCTCATCGAGGCTCAGGCGGTCGCAATCGTGGATCGCCGGCGAGACTAGGCCGCCGCCGCGAATGGCGATCGCGGTTCCGATATGGATCGGTTCTCTGGCAACGAAGCCGCCGGGATCGTTGTAGAAGCCGTTGAACTTGGGATAGCGGCGAAGCGCCGCCGCCACCGCCTTCAAGGTCAGGACCGCGGGCAGGAGGCGGGCCTCCGGCGCGCGGGCAGCGTTGGTTGCCGCGAGCCACGCGAGAGCGCGCGACATGTCGATCGTGGTCGCGAGGTAATAGTGCGGAATGTCGCGCTTCGAGCGCGTCATGGCGGCGGCGATGGCATGGCGCATCTTGTCGAGATCGAGGCCCTTGCGTGCGGCCGGGGCGCCGGCTGCGCTCAGCTCTCTCTCGACATCGGCGAGCTGGATAGCCCCCTCGGGCCCGGTGCCGGCTAAACCGTCGAGCGCCAGGCCCCGGGCGGCGGCGGCCTTGCGCGCCGCCGGCGTCGCGCGGATGGCAGCGCCGGGGGCCGCGGTCGGCGCGATCGGTTTCGACACGGCAGGCGCTGGCGGCGCTTCGGCGGCTTTCGGCGCGGCCTTGGCTTGTTCGCCCGCGACGCCCTCGATAATCGCGAGCGGGGTTCCCACCGGAACCTTGGTATGCGGGGCGATGAGCTGGCGGCCCATGATGCCGTCCATGAAGATTTCGACCTCGATCGCGCCTTTTTCCGTCTCGACCACGGCGATGATGTCGCCATGGTGCAATTTGTCGCCAGGCTGCTTCAGCCATTCGACCAAGGTGCCGGCTTCCATGTCGGCGCCGAGAGAGGGCATGACGAACTCGGCCATGATTAGCCCACGACGCCTTTCGCGGCCGCGACGATGGCCGGCACCTGAGGTAGTGCGGCCTGTTCGAGATGCTCCGGATAGGGGATCGGCACTTCGGCGCTGCATACCCGCGCGACGGGCGCATCGAGGCTCCAGAAAACCTTCTCCATGATCCGCGCGGAGATTTCGGCGGCAAGGCTGCCCGAGCACCAGCCCTCGTCGACGATCACCGCGCGGCGCGTCTTCGCCACAGAGGCGCAAATGGTCTCGTCGTCGAGCGGCCGCAGGGTGCGGAGATCGACGACCTCGGCCTCGATTCCTTGGCCGGCGAGTTCCTCGGCCGCTTTCAGCGCCTTGGGCAAGGAGCCGCCGTAGGTGATGAGACTGACATTTTGGCCGGCGCGCCGGATCGCCGCCTTGTCGATCGGCACCGCGCCCGCGCCGGCGGCGAGCGGACCGCCGCTGTTGTAGAGCATGACATGCTCGAAGATCAGCACGGGGTCCGGATCCTCGATGGCGGTCCAGAGCATGCCGCGCGCGTCCTCGATCGTCGCCGGGGCCAGCACCTTGAGCCCCGGAACGTGGGCGAACCAGCCTTCCAGGCTGTGCGAATGCTGCGCCGCCAGCTGGCGGCCGGCGCCGGTCGCCATGCGGATCACCAGCGGCACGCCGAACTGGCCGCCCGACATGTGCCGGATGGTGGCGGCGTTGTTGACGATCTGATCCAGCGCGAGCAGCGCGAAATTCACCGTCATGATCTCGACGATCGGACGCATGCCGTTCATCGCGGCGCCGATGCCGATGCCGGTGAAGCCGGATTCTGATAGCGGCGTGTCGCGAATGCGCTCCGGTCCGAACTCCTCGAGAAGGCCCTTGCTGACCGCGTAACAGCCGCCGTAATGCCCGACGTCCTCGCCCATCAGGAAGACGCGGGTATCGCGCACCAGCGCATCGCGAAGCGCCATGCGGCAAGCGTCGCGATAGGTCACCTCGGCGACCATCTCGGCGGCGGCGCTCATGACGCGGCTCCGGCATAGACGTCGCGCGCGAGATCGGCGGCCGGTTCCCAGTGCCCAGCCTCGGCGAAGGCGACGGCGTCCTCGATCTCCGCCTTGGTGTCGGCCTCGATGGTCGCAACGTCGTTGTCGTGCAGCATGCCGACCTCGCGCATCCAATTGGCTAAGCGTGGAATGGGATCGTGCTTTTTCCACTCCTCGACCTCTTCGTGGGTGCGATAGAGCTGGGGATCGAACATGGAATGGGCGCGGAAGCGATAGGTCTTGCATTCGAGAAAATGCGGCCCGGTGCCCTCGCGGATCGCCGCGATGGCACGGTTGGCGGCGGCGTCGACCGACACCACGTCCATGCCGTCCAGGGATTCCGAGTCGATCCGGTAGCTTTGCGCCTTGGCGTGGATGTCGGTTTCGGATTCCGAGAGGTCGAGCCGTGTGCCCATGGCGTAAAGATTGTTCTCGCAGACGAAAAGGACCGGCAGCTTCCACAGCGCCGCCAGATTCATCGTCTCGTGAAATTCGCCCCCGGCGGCGGCGCCCTCGCCGAAGAAGCAAGCGGTGACGTTGTTCCGGCCCTGCATCTTGTCGGCGAGGGCGAGGCCGGCCGCGAGCGGCAGGCCGCCGCCGACGATGGCGTAGCCGCCATAGAAGCGCTGCCGGGCGCTGAAGAGATGCATCGAGCCGCCGCGGCCGCGGCTGCAGCCCTCCG
>JAJYTL010000249.1:1224-5193 GCA_021793055.1 Pseudomonadota bacterium | reverse complement strand
CTCGCGCTCATAATCGAGGACGCGGTGCGCACGATCTGGGGCGCACAGGGTGTGCCTTTCGCCATCCCCAACGCCCTCAATTCTCCGATCAGCTCGGCCTACTTCTTCCTCACCGGCTACCGGCTCTTCGTCATCGGCGCCATCGCCCTTGCCGCAGGCGGGTTGTTCGCCTTCCTTCGCTTTTCCCGCTTCGGCGTCCGAATTCGGGCCGGCATTCTCGATCTCGAGACGGTCGCGACGCTTGGCGTGAACGTTTACCTCTTGCGCGCGGTCAACTTCGCGATCGGCATCACGCTTGCCGGCTTCGCAGGCGTTCTTGCCGCGGGCGTGTTGCAGCTCTCGCCGACCATGGGAGATGACGTGATCATGGCGACCTTCGTCGCCATCGTCGTCGGCGGTATCGGCAGCCTGTTCGGCAGCGTCTTGGGCGGGCTGATCATCGGTCTCGCCGCCGGGGTAACCAGCGCCTATTACCCGGTTGCGAGCGACGTCATCATCTACATCATCATGGCCGCCGTTCTGATCGTGCGGCCGCGGGGATTGCTTGGCCAGGAAGGGCTTTTCGAATGAGCAAGCGCGCTTACGTCAATATCGTCATATGGGCGCTTCTACTGACGGTGCCCGCCTGGCTGCCGTTGATCGGCGGCTATACGGCGCTGGCCAGTCGGATATTGATTTTCGCCCTGTGCACCATGGGCTTGAACCTTCTCCTCGGCTTCACCGGCGTGATGTCGTTCGGCCAGGCGGCCTATTTCGGCCTCGGCGGCTACGGTGCCGGCCTGATACTGGTGCATCTGACCAGTAACATGTGGATCGCGGTGATTGTCGGGACCCTTGCCGGCGGGATCGCGGCGGTTGTCCTGGGGCCGATCCTGATGAACCGGCGCGGTATCTATTTCGCCATGATTACCGTCGCCATCGGCCAGATTTTCTACTTTGTCGCCGCGCGCTGGGACAGCTTCACCGGCGGGCAGGACGGCCTCACCGGGTTTTCCCGCATGCCGCTTCACTTCGGCAGCATCACCGTGAATTTGACGGCCGTGCCGTTCTATTACTTCGTCCTGTTCTTTTTCGCCATCGGTGCCGCCGCCGTTGCCATGCTGTTGAATTCGCCGCTTGGCCACACCTTCGTCGCGATTCGCGAAAACCGCAGACGCGCTGCCTTTCTCGGCATTCATGTGGAGCGTTACATCTGGGCTTCCTTCGGTATCGCCGGCTTTCTCTGCGGCTTGGCCGGCGCCCTCAACGCCCTGCAGAACAACTTCATCTCGCCCATGGACCTCTATTGGGTCGCCTCCGGTAATTTCGTGATCATGGCGGTTCTTGGCGGCATGCGGAGCTTCTGGGGGCCGCTCGTGGGATCGATCATTTTCATCGGGTTCCAGGATTACGTGAGTTCCATATTTCCGAACAACTGGGAAACCTTCATCGGGGCCCTGTTCATCATCGTGGTCTTGTTCTTCCCGAACGGCGTTCTCGGGATCATTCGGCGAAAGGCGAAAGTCGCATGAGTCTGTTGCACCTGGAAAATATATCGCGGGTCTTCGGCAAGCTCGTCGCCCTGCAGAACGTCGCCCTCGAGATGAACGAGGGGGAGCTTTACTCGGTGATCGGTCCGAACGGCGCCGGAAAGACGACGCTATTCAACCTGATCAGTGGCTTTTTTCCGGCCTCCACCGGGGAAATCTGGTTCGACGGCGTGCAGGTGAACAAGTTCACGCCCGAGCGGCGGGTCGCCCTTGGCCTGGTGCGGACCTTCCAGA
The DNA here is from genome assembly GCA_021793055.1 of Pseudomonadota bacterium. GTDB lineage: Bacteria > Pseudomonadota > Alphaproteobacteria > Ferrovibrionales > Ferrovibrionaceae > JAJYTL01. Next base: position 3,430 of record JAJYTL010000249.1, on the reverse strand, counting down.
TCACCGAGATCTTTCCCGAACTTTCGGTGTTCGAGAATATCCGTATCGGGGTTGAAGCGCAGATGGGCTGCAGCGCCCATCCGTGGCCGGGCCGCAAGTTGTTGCAGCAGATCAACCGGCGTGTCGAAGAGCTCCTGAAGATCACCAGCCTTGAAGCGCAAGCCGATCGTACTGTGAGCGAGCTTGCCCACGGTGACCAGCGGGTAGTGGAAGTCACCATGGCCCTGAGCCGAAAGCCGAAGCTTCTGCTCCTCGACGAGCCGACCGCCGGCATGGGGCGCGCGGAAACCCACCACATGGTCAATATCATCCGTGTGCTGCATGAACAGCAGAAGATCAGCATTCTGTTCATCGAGCACGACATGGATATCGTGTTTGGCCTCGCCCACCGAATTACGGTCCTCAACTACGGCCAGGTTCTTGCGACGGGGACGCCGAAGGAGATCGCGGCGAATCCGAGGGTCCAGGCCGCCTATCTGGGAGAAGCGGCGTGAGTGCGGTCCTCAAGGCAGAAAACCTGCAAACCTTTTACGGCAAGAGCCACATCCTGCACGGCGTCTCGATCGAGGTCGAGGAGGGCGAACTCGTCACCCTTCTTGGGCGCAACGGCGCCGGCAAAACCACCACTTTGCGGAGCTTGGTCGGATTGACCGCGCCCCGGCAGGGCAAGGTCGAGATCTTCGGCCAAGACACCACTCATTGGCCGGCCTATAAGATTTCCCGGTTGGGCGTCGGATACGTCCCCGAAGGCCGCAAGATCTTTCCCAACCTGACGGTGCTGGAAAATCTCTCGGTGCCGATGGCGCGACCCGGCCGGTGGACGATCGATCGCATCTTCGAGCTCTTCCCAAACCTCGGGGAGCGCCGCAACAGCTGGGGGCGGCAGCTCTCCGGGGGCGAGCAGGAGATGCTCGCCATTGCCCGGGCGCTCCTGCTCAACCCGAAGCTCCTTCTGCTCGACGAGCCGTCGCAAGGGCTAGCGCCGCTGCTCGTTCGTGACGTTTTTCGTGTCGTCGCCTCGATGCGGGAAGAGGGCATCTCGGTCCTTCTGGTCGAACAGAACGCGCGCTTCGGCCTTGATGTCGCGGATCGTGTCTATGTTCTGAACGACGGCGAGGTGGTGCATTCGGGTTCGGCGCGCGAGCTTGCGGCGGACGAACAACGGGTCCGCGCGTTGGCTGGTGCCGGCACCGAAGAGGGCGAATCGGCGGTGGCGGCCCAGGGCGTGACCACGGCCTGAGCGCTGGCGCGATCGGCGGGCGAGGGCGCGGGGCCCAGTCTGCGCACTGGCGCGAGGCTTGAGGCCAGACGCCTGACGCCGGGCGCCGCCCCTTGGGGAGATAGCGGATGACTGCTTCTGTGGGCCGCATGGAGGCCCGGAAGGAGGGGGCCATCGGTTGGATGGTGTTCGACAATCCGGCACGCCGCAACGCGGTCTCCCTCGCCATGTGGCGCGCGATCCCGGACATCCTAGCGGATTTCGCCGCCGATCCCGCCATCCGTGCCGTGGTCCTGACCGGTGCCGGCGAGCAGGCCTTTGTTTCTGGCGCCGATATCTCGGAATTCGAGACCGAGCGAAGCGGCGCCGAAAAGGTGGCAGCCTATAACGTTACGGCGGGCGAGGCCAACCGGGCGCTCAGCAACTTTCCGAAGCCGACTCTCGCAATGATTCGCGGGTACTGCATAGGCGGCGGCCTCGGTATCGCGCTCGCTTGCGACCTTCGTCTCGCGGCCGACGGATCGCGCTTTGCCATTCCGGCGGCGCGGCTTGGGCTTGGCTACAACCATCCCGCCGTCAAGCGGCTGATCGATACCGTCGGCGTCGCCAATGCGCTCGAAATTCTATTCACCGCGCGGCAGTTCTCCGCCGCCGAGGCGGAGAAGATGGGTCTCGTCAACCGGGTTATGCCCGTGGCCGAGATCGAGAGCTTCGTCCGCGATTACGCCGGGCGGATCGCCGACAACGCTCCCTTAACCTTGGCTGCCGCGAAGATCTGCGCCCGGGAGATTCTGAAGCATCCCGCCCGGCAGGACCTCGCGGCTTGCGAGGCCGCCGTCGCAGCCTGTTTCGCGAGCGCCGATTATGCCGAAGGCCGCGCCGCATTCGGCGAAAAGCGGCGACCGGACTTTCATGGTCGCTGAGGCGCCCAAAGCGGCGCTCGCGGGCATCCGCGTTCTCGATCTCACCCGCATTCTGGCTGGCCCC
>JAJYTL010000249.1:0-1214 GCA_021793055.1 Pseudomonadota bacterium | reverse complement strand
CCTACTGCACCCGGTTGCTTGCCGATCTCGGCGCCGAGGTTATCAAGATCGAGCCGCCGGAAGGGGATCATGTGCGCCATCTGGCGCCGTTACGCGACGGCGAGAGCGCTTACTTCGGCCATCTCAACTGCGGAAAGAAGAGCCTGGCAATCGACCTCCGGAAGGAGGAAGGGCAGGAAATCTGCCGACGCCTCGCGGTGGCGAGCGACGTCGTGGTGGAAAACTTTCGTCCCGGCGTGACGCGCCGGCTCGGTATCGATTACGAGCGCCTGAAGCCGCTCAACCGGGGCTTGGTCTATGGATCGATTTCGGGCTACGGGCAAACAGGGCCGGGGGCCGAGCGGCCGGCGTATGCGGTGACGTTGCACGCCGCCTCGGGCTACGACGTGACCAATCTCGGCTACCAAGACCAGCAGATGAAGCCTGGCAAGACGGGGATTTTCGTCGCCGATGTCTTGACCGGAGCGCTTGCTGCCTCGGCGCTGCAATCCGCGCTGGTCTACCGCGCGCGGACGGGCGAGGGGCAATATGTCGATGTCGCGATGATGGACGCGATGCTGAGCCTGATGATCTACGACATGCAGGCGGTGCAGTTCCCGGCCGAAAGGGAGCGCCACGTTTATGGTCCGATCGCGGCCGCGGATGGTTTTCTCGTCGTCGCCCCGGTGACGGAAGCCAATTTCGCGGCCCTTGCCGCCGCCGTCGGGCGGCCGGAATGGTGCGACGATCCGCGCTTTGCCACCTCGGGGGCCCGCTCGCACCATTGGTCGGAGTTGATGGCGTTGGTCGAGGCCTGGAGCCAAACACGTCCGGTGGCGGAATGCGCGGCGGCGCTCGATGCCGCCGGCTGCCCGGCCGCCCGTTACGCCAGCCTGGCCGAAGCGATGAACGATCCGCAAGTCGCCTTTCGCCGGAGCTTGGCTACGGCAACCGATGCCGTGGGTTCCTACCGGGTCATGGCGAGCCCGTACAAGCTCTCCCGCACACCGCCGGTCACCGATCCCCGGGTGCCCAGGCTCGGCGAGCACAATCGGCCCGTTCTTCAGGACGTCCTCGGCTTGACCGAGAAGGAGATCGCGCGGCTTGAGGATCGCGGCATCCTGCTGGGCTCGTAAGCCGGGTGGTGGGACCAAGCGAGCTTTGGGGCCAGCCGTTCGAGCCAAGATTGCAGAACCGAAAGAATGGCCATGGATCAAATTTCGTCGTCGCTGGAT
>JAJYTL010000248.1 GCA_021793055.1 Pseudomonadota bacterium | reverse complement strand
GATCCAATCGATCGCCGCCAGCGCCGCGCCGGCATCGGTGGCCGCGACCTTGACGGTGCCGTCATCCTCGATGTCGATCTTGGCGCCGGTGGTCTCGCAGATCTCGCGGATGACCTTGCCGCCGGTGCCAATGACTTCGCGGATCTTGTCCTTCGGAATATTGATCACGGTGACGCGGGGCGCGGTCTCCTTGACCTCGTGGCGGGCGTCGGCGAGCGCCTTCGCCATCTCGCCGAGGATATGGATGCGGCCGCGACGCGCCTGCGCCAGGGCCTGCTTCATGATGTCCTCGGTGATGCCGCCGATCTTGATGTCCATCTGTAGCGCGGTGACGCCGTCCGCGGTGCCGGCGACCTTGAAGTCCATGTCGCCGAGATGATCTTCATCGCCAAGAATGTCGGAAAGAACGGCAACGCCGTTCTCCTCCTTGATCAGCCCCATGGCGATGCCGGCGACCGGCGCCTTGAGCGGCACGCCGGCGTCCATCAGCGACAGCGAAGAGCCGCAAACCGTCGCCATCGACGAGGAGCCGTTGCTCTCGGTGATCTCGGAGACGACGCGGATGGTATAAGGGAAGGCTTCCTTCGCCGGCAGCAACGGCCGGATCGCCCGCCAAGCGAGCTTGCCGTGGCCAATCTCGCGCCGGCCCGGCGATCCCATGCGCCCCGCCTCGCCCACCGAATAGGGCGGGAAGTTGTAGTGCAGCATGAAGTGCTCGCGGTACTCGCCCTGCAGTGCGTCGATGATCTGCTCGTCCTGGCCGGTGCCGAGCGTGGTCACCACCAGCGCCTGGGTCTCGCCGCGGGTGAAGAGCGCGGCACCATGGGCGCGCGGCAGAACCCCGACCTCGCAGACGATCGGGCGGATGGTCTCGGTGTCGCGGCCGTCGATGCGCCGGCCGGTCGCCAGCACGTTGCCGCGCATGACCTTGGCTTCCAGCGCCTCGAGCCCTTCCGAGATCACCTCGGCGCTCATGCCCTCGGCCTCCAGAGTCGCGTGCACCCGGGCCCGCACCTGATCGAGGCGGGCGCGGCGCGCCTGCTTCGCGGTCTCCTGGTAGGCGGCGCGAAGGTCGGCCTCGGCCAGTTCGGCAAGCCGCGCCGTCTGCGCCGCGTCGAGACCGGGCACCGGCATCTCCCACGGCTCCTTGGCGCATTCCTCGGCGAGCTGGACGATCGCCTCCAGCACCGGCTGAAAGGCGCGATGGCCGAACATCACGGCGCCGAGCATGACGTCTTCCGAAAGCTCGCGGGCTTCCGATTCCACCATCAGAACGCCGTCGGCGGTGCCGGCGACGACGAGGTCGAGCTCGCTCGATGAAATTTCGTCGATCACCGGGTTCAGCACGTATTCGCCGTTGATGCGGCCGACGCGCGCCGCCGCGATCGGGCCGAGAAACGGCAGGCCCGAAAGGGTCAGCGCGGCGGAGGCGCCGATCATCGCCGGAACGTCGGGATCGTTCTCGAGATCGTGGCTCAGCACGGTCGCGACGATCTGGGTCTCGTTATGAAAGCCGTCGACAAAAAGCGGCCGGATCGGCCGGTCGATCAGCCGCGAGGTCAGGGTTTCCTTCTCGCTCGGACGGCCCTCGCGCTTGAAGAAGCCGCCCGGAATCTTGCCGGCGGCAAAGGTCTTTTCCTGGTAATTGACGGTCAGGGGCAGGAAATCGGTGCCGGGCCGCGGCTTCTTCGCGGCGACGGCGGTGCAGAGAACGGTGGTCTCGCCGTACGTCACCAGCACGGCGGCATCGGCTTGCCGCGCCATGCGGCCGGTTTCGAGGACCAGCCGGCGGCCCCCCCAAGTCAATTCTTTTCGGTGGACGTCGAACATCGGCGATCGTTTCCTTTCCAATTGGCACCGCGCCGCACGAAATGCGGCTGCGACGAATTTCCGCTACCGGCCGAACCCAATCCAGACAGCGACGGCGGCTCCGGCAACCCTCGGCCTTGCGCCGCCTCGGCGCGACAGCCTTACCCCATGGCCTGCGGCCCCGGACGGGGCCCCGTCACGGCATCAGCGACAGCGGACGCGAGAACTACTTGCGCAAGCCAAGCCGCTTGATTAACGCGTCGTAGCGGGCAAAGTCCTTATGCTTCAGGTAATCCAGCAAACGGCGCCGCTGGCTGACCATCATCAACAGGCCGCGCCGCGAGTGGATATCCTTCTTGTGCTCTTTGAAGTGTTCGGTGAGGTTCTGGATGCGCTCGCTCAAGATGGCCACTTGGACCTCCGGCGAACCGGTATCCCCAGATGTCAACCCGAATTCCGAGATCAGCTGCGACTTGCGTTCGGCTGCAATCGACATCGAGCGTTTTTCCTTTCGCTACAGATTGAACACCCGCACTGGCTTGACCGAGCCATCGACCACATCGGCGAGCGCCACCGGCATACCGGCATGCACCGCGCAGACCCGACCGTCACGGGCATCGAGCACACGAACTATTTGACCGCTTCGCAAGCGGTCGGCTTGGGGACCGGTCAGGGCCAGGGCCGGGATGTCGTCCAGCACGGTCTTGACCGGCAACAGGTGCTCTAATGGCGGCGAACCCTGCCACAACTGGCTGAGCTTGGCCAGAGGAATCGCGCCCGCCAGGGCAAAGGGGCCGACCCGGGTCCGGCACAGTTCGCTGATATGGCCGAGACAGCCGAGCGCCGCCCCGAGATCGCGGGCCAGGGCACGGACATAGGTCCCCTTGCCGCAATCGACGGTAAACACGGCGCGATCCGGGTCCGGCGTCTGCAAGAGCTCGAAATGGCGGATTTCCACCGGATTCGGCGCGAGATCGGGCTTTTGGCCCGCGCGCGCCAGCTCATAGGCCCGCTTGCCGCCGAGCTTCTTCGCCGAATAGGCCGGCGGCAGCTGCATGAGGCGGCCGCAAAAGGCCGGCAGCGCGGCCGCGATCTCGGCCGCGCTCGGCCGCTTGTCGCGCTGCTCGACGATCGCGCCCTCGGCGTCGTCGGTATCCCGCGCCTCGCCCCAGCGCACGGTAAAGCGGTAGCTTTTCGCTTGATCCTGCACCAGCGACACGGTCTTGGTGGCCTCGCCGAAGGCGATCGGCAGCACGCCGGTGGCGAGCGGATCCAGGGTCCCGGCATGTCCGGCCTTGGCGGCGGAAAAGAGCCGCCGCGCCGCCGAAACGGCCTGGGTCGAGGTCATGCCGGCATCCTTGTCCAAAACCAGCCAGCCGTCGATCTTGAGACGCTCGCGCTTAGCGGCCATTCGCGTCCGAACCGCCGGAGGTCTTGGAAGACTTCGCTTTATCTTCTGAATCCCGCAAACCTTCGGCGTCCGCGTCCAGATCGGCGGCAACCCGGGGATCGCGCAGCAGCGCCGCGATCCGGCCCGCCTCGTCGAAGCTCTGGTCGGCGCGAAAACGCAAGGACGGGGCGAATTTAAGCCGCAGCATGCGGGCGAGGACGCCGCGCAGATAGGGCGTCGCCCGGGTCAGCGCGGCGAGTGCCGGCGCCACCTTGCCGCCGCCCAAGGGCAAAATGAAGATCACGGCCGACCGAAGGTCCGGCGTCACCCGCACCTCGGTCACGGTGACCGGAACCCCCTGCAGATCGGGATCGCGGAGATCGCCGCGTTCGAGGATTTCCGCCAAGGCATGGCGCAGCGCCTCGCCCACCCGCAGCGGTCTCTGCCCGGCCGCCTTCTCCGATCGCTCTTCGCGCACCATCGATCCGAACCCTAAAGGCCGCGCCGTGCCTAGAGCTGGCGCGCGACCTCCTCGACGTCGAAGCACTCGATGACATCGCCAACCTGGATGTCATTGTAGTTCTCAAGCGCGATGCCGCACTCGGTGCCCTGCTTGACGTCGCGCACGTCGTCCTTGAAGCGCTTCAGGGTGGCGAGAGCGCCGGTGTAGATCACCACGTTGTCGCGCAGCAGCCGGACCTTGGAGCCGCGGTGGACATGCCCTTCGGTGACCAGGCAGCCGGCCACCTTGCCGACCTTCGAGACGGCGAAGACCTCGCGCACCTCGGCATTGCCGAGGAAGGTCTCGCGCACCATCGGCGCCAGCATCGTGGTGAGCATCGACTTGAAGTCGTTGATGACGTCGTAGATCACCGAGTAGTAGCGGATGTCGACGTGATCGCGCGCCGCCGCCTCGCGCGCCTGCTTGTTGGCGCGCACGTTGAAGCCGATGACGAGCCCGTTCGAGGCCTTGGCCAGGGTAACGTCGGATTCGTTGATGCCGCCGACCGCGCCATGCAGCACGCGCACCGCAACCTCCTCGGTGCCGAGCTTCTCGCCGGCACCGAGGATGGCCTCGAGCGAGCCCTGCACGTCGGCCTTGACCACCACCGCCAGCTCCTTGACCTCGCCGGCCTTGATCTTCGAGAACATCTCCTCGAGCGTGCCGCGCGCGCCGGCCACGGCGCGGGCGTCGCGCTGGCGGCGTTGGCGGAAAGCCGAAATCTCGCGCGCCCGGTTTTCTGACTGCACCACCATGAAGCCATCGCCGGCCTCCGGCGTGCCTTGCAGGCCGAGCACCTCGACCGGCGTCGCCGGCCCGGCGTTGTCCACCGCGTTGCCGCGATCGTCGATCAGCGCGCGCACGCGGCCCCATTCGGCGCCGGCGACGAAGACATCGCCGACCTTGACGGTGCCGCGCTCGATCAACACCGTCGCCACCGCGCCGCGGCCGCGATCGAGCTTGGCTTCGATCACCGCGCCCTCGGCCGGACGGTTGGGGTTGGCCCTGAGATCGAGAAGTTCCGCCTGCAGGAGGATGGCCTCCTCGAGCTTGTCGAGGCCGGCGCGGGTCTTGGCCGAAACCTCGACCATGAGCACGTCGCCGCCCATTTCCTCGGCTGCGACCGAATGCTGCAAGAGCTGCTGGCGCACCTTGTCGGGATTGGCGCCGGGTTTGTCGATCTTGTTGATGGCAACGACGATCGGCACGTTCGCCGCTTTGGCGTGGCGGATCGCCTCCACCGTCTGCGGCATCACCGAATCGTCGGCGGCGACCACCAGGACGACGATATCCGTCACCTTGGCGCCACGGGCGCGCATTGCCGTGAAGGCCTCGTGGCCCGGCGTGTCGAGGAAGGTAATGCGGGCGCCGGATTGCAGCGTCACCTGGTAGGCACCGATGTGCTGCGTAATGCCGCCGGCCTCGCCGCTTGCCACATCGGCGGCACGCAAGGCGTCCAAAAGCGAGGTCTTGCCGTGATCGACGTGGCCCATGACGGTGACGACCGGCGGACGCGG
>JAJYTL010000247.1 GCA_021793055.1 Pseudomonadota bacterium | reverse complement strand
ATGGTTCGCGCCACGATGCAAAATCCGGACATGGCCGCGGCGCTCGGCGTCACCCCCGGCCGCGTCTACATGGCGACCTTCGGCATCGGCGCGGCGCTAACCGGCATGGCCGGCGGCGTCATCGCCCCGGTCTCCGGCGTGGCCCCGGGAATGGGCGGAGTCTACGTCGCCAAGGCATTCATCACCGTGCTCGGCGGCGGGCCGGCGATCATCACCGGAAGCACCCTGGCCTCCAGCCTGTTCGGCGCCATCGACCAGATCGTGACGTTTCAAACCACGCCGGTGTTCGGCCAAGTCGCCTTGTTGCTTTTTGCCGTGGTCATGATCCGCGTATTGCCGCAAGGCATCACCGGACGCTTCTTCCGACGGAGTATCTGAACGTGTCTCGCGGCTTCCTGACTTCTCTTGCGGCGATGATCGTCATCTTGGCGGCATTGCCCCTCACCGTGAGCCTGTTCGGTCTGGTTCAGGCGACACTGTTCATCGCGATGGCGACCCTGGCTTTGAGCCAGGGATTCATCTGGGGCTATGGCGGCATCATGAGCTTCGGCCAATCGGCCTTCTTCGGGCTTGGCGGCTATGTCTACGCTGTCGCCGCGATCAACATGGGCAGCAGCACGGCGCCGTTTCTTCTCGCCATCGTCCTGCCGGCCGCCTTCGCCGCGCTGCTCGGTTACTTCATGTTCTACGGCCGCATCAGCGACGCCTATATCGGCGTAATCACGCTCACTGTCACCGTCATTCTGTTCAACTTCGCGAATTCCACCGCCGGCGACGTCTGGCACATCGGTCAGGCGGCGCTCGGCGGCTTCAACGGCATTCCCTCGGTGCCGCCGCTCAACATGCCAGGACACCCGGACATGGCGCTCGATCCGGCGCAACTCTATGGCGTCGCGGCGGTCCTTCTGGTGCTGGTCTATGTGCTGCTCAAAGGCCTGCTCGCGAGCCGGTTTGGCCGCGTCGTCGTGGCGATCCGCGAGAACGAGACCCGCGCCATGCTGCTCGGATACGACCCCCGCCTCTATAAAACCCTCACCTTCGCGCTCGGCGGCGGCATCGCCGGGCTGGCCGGCTGCCTGTTCACCAACTGGGGCGGCTTCGTCAGCCCGACGGTGTTCGGTCTCCAGGAGGCCGCGCAGGCGATCATCTTCGTCTTGCTCGGCGGCCTCGGCACCCTGGTCGGGCCGATCCTGGGCGCGGTTGCCGTCGAATATCTGATCACCATCATCGGCACGCAGCAAACGATCAACGCCAACCTCATGCTCGGCGTCGTGCTGTTGGTGTTTGTGTTGCTGGTTCCCAAAGGGGTGCTGCCGAGCCTCGAAGCGCTCCTGCGCCGGATTTCCCTCGGCCATTCCCGCGCTGCCCAACAAGCCACGGCGGAGGTCCGGCCATGACTCTCGTTCCGCTGTTGCAGACCACAGGCGTTACCATGCGCTTTGGCGGCGTCACCGCGGTCGACAACATCGACTTTACCGTCGGCGAGTGTGAGCTGCGCTGCCTGATCGGGCCGAACGGCGCCGGCAAGAGCACCTTCTTCAAGACCCTGACCGGACAACTGCGTCCAACCTCAGGGCACGTCCTATTCCGTGGCCATGACATCACCGGCGCGCCGTCCCACGAAATCGCCCGCCTCGGCATCGGCATCAAGACCCAGGTGCCGAACGTGTTCAACGGCCTGTCGGTGCGGGAGAATATTTTCGTCGCGGCCGGCCGTGGCAAGTCGATCCGCCACGCGCGCGAAACCGTCGACCAGGTTCTGACCCGCCTCAAATTGACCGACATCGCCAACCGGATTGTCGGCCAGCTTGCCCACGGCCAGCGGCAATGGGTCGAGATCGGAACCGTGCTGGCACAAGAGCCGGACCTGATCCTTCTCGATGAGCCCGCCGCCGGCATGACTTACGAGGAAGTCGTGCGCACCTCTGAACTGATCCGCGAAATCAACCGCGCCCAGGCGCTTATCGTGGTCGAGCACGACATGCAGTTCATCCGTATGATCGCCCGTACCGTCACAGTGTTCAATCGCGGCCGCATTCTGATCGAGGACGACGTCGAGCGCGTGCTGACCAACCAGGCGGTGCGCGACGTTTATCTCGGCAAGGCGGCGGCCTGATGCTGGAGGTTCGGGACCTTCATGCCGGCTACGGCCGCATCCCCATTCTCGGCGGCGTCAGCTTGCAGGCGGATAGGGGAAGCTTTGTCGGCATCCTTGGCCACAACGGCATGGGCAAGACCACGCTGCTGAAGACGCTGATGGGATACCTGCCGGCAACCGCCGGGCAGATCCGCTTCGCCGGCGACGACATCACCCATGCCAGCACCTCGGCGCGCGCCCGCGCCGGTCTCGGCTATGTGCCGCAAGGCCGGGATATCTTCCCAACCCTCTCGGTGCGCGACAATCTTCGCATGGGCTGCCTGCTCGCCAAGGGCGACGAGCGCGCGGCGATGGACGCGGCGCTCGCGCTCTTTCCGCGTCTCACGCCGCTCCTGGATCGGCCGGGCGGCGCCTTGTCGGGCGGCGAGCAGCAGCTTCTGGCCTTGGCGCGCTGCCTTTGCGGCGGCCCGAAGCTCATTCTCTTGGACGAGCCGACGGAAGGCATTCAGCCCTCGATCGTCGAGGAAATGGTGGAGACCCTGAAGGCGCTCCGTCGCGGCCATCAGATCACCATGCTGCTGGTGGAGCAGGATCTGCAATTCATCGCCGAGCTCGCGGATCGCGTGCTGATCATCCAGAAAGGGGCGATCACGCGGGAAGTGAGCCCGGCCGAGATCGCCGACCCGAGGCTGGTCGCGGAATTCGTGGGCATGGCCGGCTAGAACAGCCGGCCGCAACAAAGGAGACTGACGTGACAGTGAAGCGCCCGACTGCGGAGCAGTTGCAGAAAATCGTGACGGATCTCGGCATGAGCCTGACGCCGGAGCGTCTCGCGACATTCAGCGCGCTGATGGAAGGTTCGATTGCTTCCTACGATATCGTCGAGGCCATGCCCGACGAGCCGCTGGTTAAATATCCGCGCACGCCTGGATATCAGCCGGGTGCCGACGAGAACCCGTTCAACGCGTGGTATATCAAGACCACGGTGAAGGGCGCGCCCGAGGGCAAGCTCGCGGGCAAGACCGTGGTGCTGAAGGACAACGTCTGCCTCGCGGGCGTGCCGATGATGAACGGCGCATCGACGCTCGAGGGTTTCGTGCCGGATGTCGACGCGACCGTGGTCACTCGCATCCTGGATGCCGGCGGCACGATCCTTGGCAAGGCGCATTGCGAATATTTCTGCCTGTCGGGCGGCAGCCACACCAGCGCCCTCGGGCCGGTGCACAATCCGCATAAGCACGGCTACTCGGCCGGCGGATCGTCGTCCGGCAGCGGCGCGCTGGTCGCATCCGGCGCCGTCGACATGGCGATTGGCGGCGATCAGGGCGGCTCGATCCGCATGCCCTCGTCGTTCTGCGGCATCTATGGCATGAAGGCGACCTGGGGCCTCGTGCCCTATACCGGCGTGATGCCGATCGAAAACACGATCGACCACACCGGCCCAATGACCGCGACGGTAGCCGACAACGCCCTCATGCTTGAGGTCCTGGCCGGCGCCGACGGGCTCGACCCGCGGCAATACGCGCCGAAAGTCGCCGCCTATACCGAGGCGCTCGGTAAAAGCGCGGCCGGTCTCAAGATCGCCGTCGTCAAGGACGGCTTCGGCTGGCCGAACTCCGAGCCCGACGTCGACGCCACGGTGCGGGCCGCGGCCGGCGTTTTCAAAGCCATGGGCGCGGCGGTCGAGGAAATCGACCTGCCCATGCACCGCATCGGCAAGGACATCTGGACCCCGGTCGCCCTTGAGGGACTGCAGGCACAGATGATGAGCGGCAACGGCATGGGCTTCAACTGGAAGGGCTTCTACAACGTTCCCCTGCTGGACGCCCACTCGGCGTGGCGCGAGCGGGCCAACGAGCTCTCGGACAGCCTCAAGATATCGATGTTCGTCGGCGAGTATTTCATCCGCTACTACCGCGGTCGGTTCTACGCCAAGTCGCAAAACCTGGCTCGGCGTCTGAAGGCCGCCTACGATGCCGCGCTCGCCTCCTACGATCTCCTGCTCATGCCCACCCTACCGGTCAAGGCGACCCCGATCCCGCCGGCGGATGCGCCGCTCCAGCTCTATATCCAGCGCGCTTTCGAGATGGTCGCCAATACCGCGCCCTTCGACGTCACCGGCCATCCGGCGATGACCGTGCCTTGCGGCATGAGCGACGGCCTCCCGATCGGAATGATGCTGATCGGCAAGGCCTTCGACGAGAGCACGATCTATCGCGCCGCACACGCCTTCGAGCAGGGCACCGATTGGCGTAAGCTCTGATCTGGCGCCCGCGGCAAGATCGGGATCGGGGGCACGGAAGACGTCACGGATCGTCCGCTGACGAAACCTCTTCTGTGCCCCCAACCGGGCCGGAGATGTCGAGGCTCGCGAGTTCATAGCCGCGGCGGAAGTCGACGATGTGCCGCTCCATCCAGTCGCGAGCGTCCTTGGCGTTCTGCAACCGGATGGCACTGACGATCGCCTGATGGGCAAAGAGCAGTCGCCCGCCGGCGTTCAGTCGCGAGAACACCGCGTCGAAAGCGGTATAGAAGAGGCGCCCGAGCGCCTCGCGCGACAGTATCAGCGCCCGGTTGTGCGCCGCCTCGGCGACCAAACTGTGGAACTCGATATCGAGCTCCGCGATTTGGCCATGGTCGCCGCCCAGCGCCTCATGTGTGCGACGCAAGTTGTCCTCAATCGCCTCAAGATCTTCCGGTCGGGCGCGGCGCGCGGCGTGCTCGGCCGCGCAAGGTTCGAGCACCATGACGATCTCCCACAGCTCCTCGAAGGTGACCTCGTGCAGAACCATGGCGCGGCTCATGCGCCGGCCGAGCTCCTGCGCGCCCGGGATGCTGGCGAACAGCCGCTTGCCGCCGTCGCTGCGGCGCACCAATCCGTTCTCCTCGAGAAGGCGGATACCCTCCCGCACCGTCGATCGGTTGACGCCAAGCTGCTCGGCCAGGGCGGTCTCCGACGGCAACGGATCGCCCGCCTTGATGGCCCCTGACATGATGCCTTGCTCGATGGCGTTGGCGACCACGCGATAGGCCGGTTCCTGCTGTATCTTGTCGAAGGTCATGTTCGTTCGCCGCCGAATGCGGTTCCCTATCTCGAAGGTCGTTCCGCCGCCCGCTCGCGGCCGCGCAGCTCGCGCCGCA
>JAJYTL010000246.1 GCA_021793055.1 Pseudomonadota bacterium | reverse complement strand
GAAAGGAGCAGAAGCCCGATGATGATGGGAAAAGCTATGGACATGGGCGCAGCATAGGCAAAAAGATGCGCCGCGCCTAGCGGAGATCGGATGGCGTCCCGCGCGAGCGCGAGACCGGCTCGGCCCGGATCGAACGTCGTCAACCCAAGCCGTTCAACTTGCCTGTTGCCAATGGAATGGAGCCCGCGCGGCCGCGCGCATCGCTTCCCTGCGAGGGGATCAGGCGCTAGCCCCGCGGCTCGTCGCCGGACGGCGCGGAGAGCGGCAACATGGCCGCGGGGTCGCCCCGGCCGAACTCCGGCGTGGCTTCCGGCCGCCCGCCCAAGCTCTTGGATTCGCTGGTTGTTTCATCCTGCAACGGAAGCGCGCCGATGTGATCCGCCTTGCGGCCGATCTTGCCCGCCGAGATCTCGACCTCCTTCAAGTCCTTTTCCGCCTGGCCGAAGTGCTTTTTCAGGTTTTCCACCCGGTCCAGCAGCCGCGCCACGTCGTCCTTGAGCCGCCCGACCTCGGTCTGGATGATGCCGGCCTGCTCGCGCACCCGGGCGTCTTTCAGGATGGCGCCGATCGCGGTCAGCATCGCCATCAAGGTGTTGGGCGAAACGATATAGACCCGACGGCGGCGCGCGTTCTCGATCACATTGGCGAACTCGCGGTGCAAATCGGCGTAGATCGCCTCCGAGGGCAGGAACAACAGCGCGATATCCGCCGTCTCGCCGGGGACGATGTATTTCTCGGCGATGTCGGAAACGTGTTTCTGCATGTCGCTCGAAAGCTTGCGGCCGGCGGCGACGCGCCCCGCATCCTCGGCGGCGGCGACGAAGGCGCGATAGCTCTCGAGCGGGAACTTGGCGTCGATCGCCACCGGCCCCGGCGGATGCGGCAGACGAATCAGGCAATCGACCCGGGTTCCCGGCGAAAGCCCGACCTGGAACTCGTAAATCCCCTTGGGCAGGGCATCGGCCACCAGCTGATCGAGAATCTGCTCGCCGAAGGCGCCACGACGCTGCTTGTTGTCGAGAATGTCCTGCAGCCGCACAACCTGGCCCGAAAGCTCGCCCAGGCGCTTTTGCGCCTCGTCGATGCGGGTGAGGCGGGTTTCGAGGTCGCCCAAGGCCTTGCCGGTCTTCTCGCTGGTCTTTTCCAGACTCTCGCCGACCCCCTTGGTCACCGCGTCGAGGCGCTCGGCCAGGGTGCGGGCGAGCTCGGCCTGGGCCGTGGCGGCGCCCTCGCCGAGCGCCGCGAGCCGGCCGGAGAGCTGGTTCTGGGTCGCCGCCAGGGCCGCGACATTCTCGGCGAAGGCGCGGAATTCGGCCGCCGCGCCATCGTCTTTCGGCCGCCGGAACAGCAGCGCGCCAAGCCCGAGGCCCGCGACAACCGCCAGCGCGACAAGGATTAGGGACAAGGGCATTCGCGAGACTCCCGCTTCGGCGCTGCGGCGATCCGGCCGTCGCGCCGGGGCCTTGGCCGCCGCCGGCGCCGCGGCCCGCGCGCTTGACGACGGCCGGCCGCTGCAATACCTACCAGGGGTAAGTTCGTCCTCCTAGAGCGAAGTTCATGGCCATTCGTTCCATCATCGTCGCGCCGGACCCCCGGCTCAAGGCGAAGTCCGAGGCCGTCGGCACGGTCGACGAGGGCTTGCGCCGGCTGATGAACGACATGCGCGAGACCATGTATGCCGCGGCCGGCATCGGCCTCGCGGCGATCCAGATCGGCGTGCCGAAGCAGGTGATCGTGATCGACCTTTCGGCGCCGAAGGATCCCGAGCCGCTCTATCTCGTGAACCCGAAGATCGTCGACGCCTCGGAGGCCACGGTGAGCCAGGAGGAGGGCTGCCTGTCGCTGCCGAGCCAATATGCCGAGGTGAAGCGCCACGAGACGATCGAGGTCGCCTACCTCGACTATTGGGGCAAGCCGCAGACCCTGAAGGCCGAGGGCATGCTGGCAATCTGTATCCAGCACGAAATGGATCATCTCAAGGGCGTGCTGTTCGTCGACCGCATTTCGGCGCTCAAGCGCAACATGATCCTGCGGCGTCTGTCGAAGCAGAAAAAGCTCCAGCCCGTGGCGAGCTGAGCCATGTTCCGCGCCTTCGGAACCCGCCGCGTGACCTGATGGCGCTCGACCTCGTGTTCATGGGCACGCCGGATTTCGCGGTGCCCGCCCTCGAAGCGCTGCTCGACGCCGGCCATCGCGTGCTGTGCGTCTATACCCAGCCGCCGCGCCCGGCCGGCCGCGGCCATCGCCTGACGCCGTCGCCGGTCGGCGCCTTCGCGGCGGCGCGCGGCATCCCGGTGCGCACGCCGAGCAGCCTGAAAGACCCGGCGGCCGCGCAAGCCTTCGCGGCGCTTCAGGCCGATGCCGCCGTGGTCGCGGCCTATGGTTTGATCCTGCCGCCGGCCGTGCTCGCCGGCACGCGGCTCGGCTGTTTCAACGTCCATGCCTCGCTGCTGCCGCGCTGGCGCGGCGCGGCGCCGATCGCGCATGCGATCCTCGCCGGCGACGCCGAGAGCGGCGTCTCGATCATGCGGATGGAAGCCGGGCTCGACACTGGGCCGGTGCTGGCGATGCGCGCCGTCGCGATCGGCCCCGAGACCGATGCCGGGGCGCTGCACGACGCGCTCGCCCCGCTCGGCGCCGCGCTGCTGGTCGAGACCCTGGCCAAGGTCGAGGCCGGCACGGCCGAGGCGGTGCCGCAGCCGGACCAAGGCGTCACCTACGCGGCGAAGATCGACAAGGACCAGGGCCGCATCGACTGGCGCCAGGACCCGGCGGCCATCGCGCGCCGGATCCGCGCCTTCACGCCGTCGCCCGGCGCTTGGTTCGAGCACGGCGGCATCCGCATCAAGGTGGCGCAGGCGCTCGCCCTTGCCGCGCCCGGCTCCGGTCAGGACGGGGCGGCGCCCGGCACCGTGCTCGACGACCGGCTCACCATCGCCTGCGGCGGCGGCCGGATTCGGCTGCTCGTCTTGCAGCGGCCAGGCAAGGCACCGCTTGCCGCCGCCGACTTCCTGCGCGGCTTTTCCCTGCCGCGCGGCACCGTGCTCGGCTGATGCCGCGCTTCAAGCTCACGATCGAATACGACGGCACCGGGCTCGCCGGCTGGCAACGCCAGGACGGCAGCTTGAGCGTGCAGGAATGCCTGGAGGAAGCGGTGTTCCGCTTCGCTGCCGAGCACGTCGCCGTGGTCGGCGCCGGGCGCACCGATGCCGGCGTGCATGCGCTCGGCCAGGTCGCCCATTTCGACCTCGCGCGCGATGTCGCGCCGGACCGAGTCATGGCGGCTATCAATTTCCACCTTCGGCCGCAACCGATTGTGGTGCTGCGGGCGGAACCGGCGGTGGCGGATTTCCACGCCCGCTTTTCCGCCACCGCGCGGCACTATCTTTATCGCATCCTGAATCGGCGGGCGCCGCCGACGCTCGATCGCGACCGCGTCTGGTGGCTGCCCGGCGATCTCGACGCCGAGGCCATGGCGGCGGCGGCGGCGGTGCTGCACGGCCGCCACGACTTCACCACCTTTCGCGCCAGCGCCTGCCAGGCGCGCTCGCCCGTAAAGACCCTGGACCGGCTCGCGGTGCGGCGCGAGGGCGACGAAATCCGCGTCGAGGCCTCGGCCCGCTCGTTCCTGCACAACCAAGTGCGCGCCATGGTGGGCTCGCTCAAGCTGGTCGGCGAGGGCAAGTGGCGCAAGGCCGATCTGGCGCAGGCGCTCGCGGCCCAGGACCGCAGCGCCGGCGGCCCGACCGCACCGGCGGCCGGCCTCTATCTCGTCCGCGTCGATTACGGCAGCGCCGCGAACCAGCGTTCCAATATCTCGGAATAAATGTCGGTCAGCTTGGCGAGATCGGCGAGCGCCGCGTTCTCGTTCACCTTGTGCATGCTCTGGCTGATCAGGCCGAATTCGACCACCGGGCAATAGGCGCGCACGAAACGGGCGTCGGAGGTGCCGCCCGAGGTGGAGAATTCCGGCGTCAGCCCGGTGACCGAGCGGATCGCCGCGGCGACCAAATCGCTGAGCGGCCCGGGCTCGGTGTAGAAGGGCTCGCCGCTCACCTCCATCTCAAGCGTGTAATCGCCGCCCACCGCGTCGCAGGTCCGGCGCAACCAGGCCTCAAGGCTGGCCGAGCTGTGATTCGGGTTGAAGCGGATGCCGAACACCGCGCTCGCCTTGGGCGGGATCACGTTACGCGCCGTATTGCCGACCTCGAGATCGACGATCTCGAGATTGGACGGCTGGAAATTGGCGTAGCCCTGGTCCAGGACATGCGTATCGATCGCGTTCAGTATGCGAAGCAGCCGCGGAATCGGATTGTCGGCAAGATCGGGGTAGGCGATATGGCCGGCGGTGCCGTAGACCGTGAGCCGACCGTAGACCGAGCCGCGGCGGCCGACCTTGATCATCTCGCCGAGCTGCGCCGGGTTGGTCGGCTCGCCGACGAGACAGGCGTCGATGGTCTCGCCCCGCGCGGCCATCCAGCGCAGCACCTTGACCGTGCCGTTGATATTGACGCCCTCCTCGTCGCCGGTGACCAACAGGCTGATGGACCCCGGAAGCGCGCCCTTGCGCGCCGCCTGGACGCGCGCCACGGCGGCGATGAAACAGGCAATCGCGCCTTTCATGTCGGCGGCGCCGCGGCCATAAAGGCGGCCGTCGCGGACCACGGGATCGAAGGGATCGGCGCTCCAGGCGCCGCTCTCGCCGGCCGGCACCACGTCGGTATGGCCGCAGAAGCAAAAGTTCGGCCCCTTCGCGCCAAGCCGGGCATAGAGATTCTCGACCGGCGCCGCGCCCTCGGCGGGGAAGGTGAGCGGATGGCAGCGGAAGCCGAGCGGCGCGAGCGCCGCCTGCACCACGGCGATGGCGCCGTCGTCCACCGGCGTCACGCTCTTGCAGCGGATCAGCGCGGCGGCGAGAGCGAGCGGATCGAGAGGTCCGGTTGCGGCCATTTGCCTGTCACTCCGCCGGCCCGGCTCAAGCGCCGAGCGCGGCCATGAAGGCCTTGAGACGCGGCGCCCATTTGGCAGCCTCGGGATTGCTCGCGAGATGGCCGAGATCGGTCTCGATCTCGACATACTCGGCATCGACCCCGGCGGCCTTGAACTTAGCCATCACCATCGGCGCCAGGCTCGGCGGAAACAGCTTGTCGGTGGTGGCAAGAACATAGAGCACCTTGGCGCGGATTTTCGCGAGCTGGTCGGAGACCGAGAAGCGGCCCGCCGCGCAGCCCACCAACCACAG
>JAJYTL010000245.1:1217-5254 GCA_021793055.1 Pseudomonadota bacterium | reverse complement strand
GGACGGCAGCCGGAAACCGTATTCGGCGAGCGTCGTCTTGCGCCGGTAGTCGCCGCGGAACATGCCGCCTAGCTGTGGCACGGTGACGTGGCTCTCGTCGACGAAGAGCAGCGCGTTGTCGGGCAGGTATTCGAACAAGGTCGGCGGCGGCTCGCCGGGGTTGCGCCCGGTGAGATAGCGGGAATAATTCTCGATCCCGGCGCAAGAGCCGGTCGCCGCCATCATTTCGAGATCGAAGGTGGTGCGCTGGCCGAGCCGCTCGGCTTCGAGCGGCTTGCCGGCGGCGGCGAATTCCTTGAGCCGCAGGTCGAGGTCCTGCTTGATGTGGCGGATTGCCTGCTGCAGCGTCGGCCGCGGCGTCACGTAATGGCTGTTCGGGTAGAGTTTGACCTCGTCGAAGCGGTCGGTCTTCTCGCCGGTCAGCGGATCGAACTCGACGATGCTCTCGATCTCGTCGCCGAACAGGCCGACGCGCCAGGCGCGGTCCTCGAGATGGGCCGGGAATACCTCAATCGAATCGCCGCGCACGCGAAAGGCACCGCGGCTGAAATTGGCGTCGTTGCGCCGGTATTGCAGCTCGACCAGGCGGCGCAGGACGTCGCGCTGCTCGACGGTCTGGCCCGTGGCGAGCGTCAGGGTCATCTCGGAATAGGTCTCGACCGAGCCGATGCCGTAGATGCACGACACCGAGGCGACGATGATGACGTCGTCGCGCTCAAGCAGCGCCCGCGTCGCCGCGTGGCGCATGCGGTCGATCTGCTCGTTCACCGCCGCGTCCTTCTCGATATAGGTGTCGGTGCGCGGCACATAGGCTTCTGGCTGGTAGTAGTCGTAGTAGGAGACGAAATACTCGACCGCGTTATGCGGGAAGAAGCTCTTCATCTCGCCATAGAGCTGTGCCGCCAGGGTCTTGTTCGGGGCCAGAATCAGGGTCGGGCGCTGGCAGTTCTGGATGACGTGGGCCATGGTGAAGGTCTTGCCCGAGCCGGTGACGCCGAGCAGCACCTGGTCGTGGGCGCCTTTTTCCACCTCGGCCGTGAGCTCGGCGATGGCCTGCGGCTGATCGCCGGCGGCGGCGAATTCCGACACCAGCTTGAATGCGACGCCGCCCTCGCGCTTGGCCGGGCGCTCCGGTCGGCGCGGCGCGAAGAGCGGCCAGCTCGCCTCGAGGGCGGCCATGGCATCGGCGGTTTTTCCCATAGGCCTAATATGCCCCTCGGGCCCGGCTTTGGCCAGTTGCCGCGGGGCCAAAGCGGATCGTGGCGGGGGTCGGATCGCGGCCTTTGGATTCGGGTTGGAAGAAGAGCGGAAAAAAGATGCGCCCGCAGGATGCGGGGGGCGCATCCGGCGGGCGCGGCAGTCGGCGCGGGGGGGCCGGTATCACTTACTTACGCACTCACGCACTGACGTACGCGGACTTACGTACGTTGGCCGCCCGACCAGTCCACTTGGTCGAGCCGGCCCTTGGCCCGCCCCGGCGCCCGAAATGGATTTTCGAGACGCCGCAGGGGTTAGAGCTGCCAGAAGGGCTTCTGGTACTCCCGCACCGCGTCGAGACGGGTGAGGCCGATGTCCTGCAACTCGCGGTCGCTCATGCGGGCCAGTTCCGCGCGCTCCCGGGCGCGGTGCCGCCAAGCGCTGAAACGCGCGGCGAGGGAAACTTCGGTTTTGGGTGCGTCGCCGAAAGGAATGGCGGACGACAGGCTGCGATGGCTCATGTACGACATTTCGGTCTCTCCTTCGAACTCGAAAATCCGCCGGGGATTCCACTGGAATTTTCCTTGGTTACCCGGCAACCGGGGGGTTAATCCCCTCTCGTCGATTAGTGAGATAAGCTTATTGCTGCGCTGCAACAACTGCCTATTGTGCATAGCAACCATGCGGTCATTGCCGGGCGGCGGCGGCGAGGCGCGCGATTGCGAGTTGTCAGGGGCTTGCCGGAGCGCTAGCTTGCGCACCTGCTTTTTTCCGATGAGGTTCGGCATGTCGTTCCTGTCCCAGGCGCTGCAACGCATCAAACCCTCCGCGACCATGTCGATTACGGCTAAGGTCTTGGAAATGAAGGCTGCCGGCCGCGACGTCGTGGGCCTGAGTGCGGGCGAGCCCGATTTTGACACGCCGGACCACATCAAAGCCGCGGCCAAGGCGGCGATCGACCGCGGCGAGACCAAATACACCGCCGTCGCCGGCAGCCCGGAGCTGCGCAAGGCGGTGGTCGAAAAGTTCAAGCGCGAGAACAACCTCGACTACCGGCCCGATCAGGTGCTGGTGACCGCGGGCGGCAAGCAGGTGCTGTTCAACGCCTTTCTCGCCACCCTCGACCCCGGCGACGAGGTCATCGTGCCGGCGCCCTATTGGGTGAGCTATCCGGATATCGTGCTGCTCGCCGGCGCCACGCCGGTTCCGGTGCACACCACCATGGCGGGCGGCTTCAAGATGACGCCGGCCGATCTCGAGGCGGCGATCACGCCGAAGACCAAGTGGGTGATCCTGAACTCGCCCTCGAACCCGAGCGGCGCCGCCTACGACCGTGACGAGCTCAAGGCGCTGACCGAGGTGCTGGTGCGCCATCCCCATGTCTGGGTGTTGGCGGACGACATCTACGAGCACCTGACCTACGACAATTTCGTCTTTACCACCGCGGCCGAGGTCGAGCCCAGGCTCTACGACCGCACGCTGACCATGAACGGCATGTCGAAGGCCTATTCGATGACCGGCTGGCGGCTCGGCTTCTGCGCCGGGCCGAAGGAGCTGATCACCGCCATGATCACCCTGCAGGGCCAAAGCACCTCCAACGCCGCCTCGATCAGTCAGGCGGCCGCGGTCGCGGGGCTGAACGGGCCCAAGGATTTTCTGCCCGGCTGGCGCCAGGCGTTCAAGGAGCGGCGCGATCTCGTGGTCAAGATGCTGAACGAGGCCAAGGGCATCACCTGCCCGGTGCCGGAAGGCGCGTTCTACGTCTATCCCTCGATCGCCGGCGTGCTCGGCAAGAAGACGCCGGCCGGCCAGGTGATCGAATCGGACCTCGATTTCATCACCCAGCTGCTCGAGAGCGAGGGCGTCGCCGTGGTGCACGGCGAGGCCTTTGGCCTCAGCCCGCATTTCCGTATTTCCTACGCCACCTCGGCCGCGGCCCTGACCGAGGCCGGCCGGCGCATTCAGAAGTTCTGTGCCGCGCTGAAGTAGCGGCGGCGAGGGGGGAGCAAGCTTATGCGTATCGCGATCATCGGCGCCGGCGGGGTCGGCGGCTATTTCGGCGTCCGTCTGGCCGAGGCCGGGGAAGACGTGCATTTCATCGCCCGCGGCCGTCATCTCGCGGCCATGCGCGAGAATGGGCTGAAGCTTCTCAGCCCGGCTGGCGACGCGCTGTTGAAGCCGGTCTCGGCGACCGACAATCCGGCGGAGGTCGGCCCGGTCGACGTCGTGCTGTTCTCGGTCAAGCTCTACGACACCGAAAGCGCGGCCAAGCTGCTGCCGCCCTTGCTCAAGCCCGACACGGTGGTGATCTCGCTGCAGAACGGCATCGATTCCGAGAGCCGCATCGGCAAGATCGTCCCGGCGCGTCACGTCGCCGGCGGCGTGGCGCAGATCTCCGCCACCATCGAGGCGCCGGGGGTGGTGCGCCACCACGGCCTGATGGCGCGCATGATCTTCGGCGAGATGGACGGCCGCGTCTCGTCCCGCCTCGATGCCTTTTTCGATGCCTGCCGCAGGGCCAAGGTCGAGGCCCAGCTCTCGAACGACATCCAGAAGGCGCTGTGGCAGAAGTTCATCATGCTGGTGCCGCTCGCCCTGATCACCGGGTTGACGCGCGAGCCCTTGGGCAAGATCGTCGCCGATCCCGAGACCGCCGCCCTGATCGACGACGCGGTGCGCGAGGTCGCGGCGGTCGGCAAGGCGTGCGGCATCGCCCTCACCGAGGACGACGTCGAGCGCACCATCTCGACGATTCGTACCAAGTTTCCGCCCGAGACCAAGGCCTCGCTCGCCTTCGACCTGGAGCGCGGCAACCGCATCGAAATCGAGGGCCTGTGCGG
>JAJYTL010000245.1:0-1207 GCA_021793055.1 Pseudomonadota bacterium | reverse complement strand
AAGGCGGTGCCGACGCCGATCAACCGCGTCGCCTACGGCGTGCTCAAGCTGCACGCCGAGGGCAAGCCGGCCTGAGGCGCCCGCGGCGCAGGCCGCGACGTTCGCCTTTCGCGCGCCGCCTTCGGGCGGCGTTCGCTTATCCGCGATTTGGCCGCCGTTTGTCCGCATGACAGGCGCCGCGTGCGGCCGGCGGCCGCGCCGCGGCTTGGATTCCGCTTGCCAGCGGCGCGCGGGCTTGAAAACATGACGGCATAAAGCGACACCGGTTGACGGCGGAGCGAAGCAAGCCTCGGGAGGGTTGCCGCCATGAAGCCAGCAGGACCGCGTACCATCGCGCTCGTCGGGCCGTATCTGAGCGGCAAGACCACGTTGCTCGAAAGCATTCTCTTCGCCACCGGCGCGATCGCCCGCAAGGGCGTGGTCGCCGAGGGCAATACGGTCGGCGACGGCGCGCAAGAGGCGCGCGAGCGGCGCATGAGCGTCGAGGTCAACGCCGCGAGCGTCGATTATCTCGGCGACAGCTTCACCTTTCTCGATTGTCCGGGCTCGGTCGAGTTCCAGCAGGAAACCCTGAACGCGCTCATCGGCGTCGATGCCGCGGTGGTGGTGCTTGAGCCCGACGCCGCCAAGGCGCAGGCGCTGTTGCCGCTCCTCAAGCTGCTCGACGACCGGCACCTGCCGCATTTCCTCTTCGTCAACAAGATCGACAAGGCCTCGGGCCCGGTGCGAGATCTCCTGGCCGCGCTGCAGGCGGTGTCGCCGAAGCCGCTGGTGCTGCGTCAGTTGCCGATCCGCGACGACGACCAGATCACGGGCTTCGTCGATCTCGCGCTGGAGCGCGCCTTCATCTATCGCCACGACAAGCCCTCCGAGGTGGTGCCGCTGCCGGCCGATCTGGCGGCGCCGGAATCGGAGGCGCGCTACGCCATGCTGGAGAAGCTCGCTGATTTCGACGACCACCTGATGGAGGCGCTGCTCGAAGACCGCGCGCCCGAGCGGGATGAGGTCTTCGCCGATCTCGCCCGCGAATTGCAGGAAGACGTCATCGTGCCGGTGCTGCTCGGCGCGGCCGAGACCGGCAACGGCGTGCGCCGGCTTCTCAAGGCGCTGCGCCACGAGGCGCCGGCGGCGGCGGTGCTGGCCGAGCGCCTCGGCGTTCCGGCGGCGGGCGCCGAGCCGATCGCGCAGGTGTTGAAGACCTATATCA